>CANIBQ010000028.1 GCA_947465645.1 Acidobacteriota bacterium
ACGGTGTCAGACGGCCTTCCGATAGAGATCGCGGACGCGCGTCCATCCGGATTCCTCGGACACCACTTCGCGGCGACTCACGCGGATCTGCGGCTGCCGGCGCGCCTGATCGATTGGTCCGATCATCACGCTCTGCTGGCGATGTCGCGGCGCGGAGAAGACCTTCCCGGCAATCTCATCGTTGGAGATGAGTCGTTTGCTCGATGGCAGGCGCTCGACATTCCGGTCACGACGCGTGCCGACTACCCCGCTGTGGCCGAGGCCACGATCGCGGGACATCCTCCTGGATCTTCCGCGGGCGGTGAACGTCCGAAGTTCGGGGCCTTCGTTGACGGACGTCACGTGCTCGTCAAGTTCGCCGCCCGTGGCGGTGCCGGTGATGCCGTCTCCAGACGCTGGTGCGATCTCCTCGTGCTCGAAGCGCTCGCGCTGAACGTGGTGTCTTCTCGTGGCCTCCCCGCGGCTCAGGCGCGCATGATCGACGCCGATTCGCACTATTTCCTCGAGAGCGACCGATTCGATCGCGTCGGCATCAGGGGCCGTATCGCCGTATTGAGCCTGGCGGCGGTTCAGGACGATCCCGCGGACCCATGGGCTCGAGCGGCTGTTCTCCTGAGAGACGCCGGACGTCTGTCTGGCGAAGATGCCCGTCGCCTTCAGTGGCTCGATGCGTTCGGGGCACTCATCGCCAATACGGATCGGCATCCGCACAACGTCGTCTTCTTTTCTGACGATGCGAGGCTGCGGCTTGCGCCGGCGTTCGATCAGGTATCGATGCTGTACGCGCCGACGACCGATGGCCAGGTGGCGCCGCGAACCTTTGCACCGCCGCACGCGACCGCCGATACGCTGGAGGTCTGGGATGACGCCCGCGCGGCGGCGCGCGACTTCTGGCAACGGGCAAGTGACGATGCTCGCGTATCGGATGACGTTCGGACGTTTTCGGCTGCGAACGCGAATGCGCTCGCCAACTGAACGCCTGTCATGGCATCGGGATACTCCGCCGGGATTCAGTCTCCGGAGCCATGTGACGGCTCAACGTGAACCAGGACGTCGGCGACCCACGGCAATTCGTGCTTCAGCCTCGCCCGCACGTGTCCGCCAATCGCGTGTGATGCCGCGACCGTCTGCCTCGGATCGACTTCGATGTGCAGGTCCACGTGATGCCGCAGGCCCGTCTTTCGTGCGAACACTTTGTCGATACCCTGAACACCCTCGACGGACCTGGCGACCCGCAGGATCTCGCCGGTCAATTCCGGCGACGGCATGGTGTCGACGAGCTCGAGCGACGCGTCCCGCAGGACACGGATGCCCGTAATCACCACGACGATGCCGACGAGGAATCCGCCGTAGTGATCCGCAGCCAGGAACCGGACCGGGTCGTACGCCGCGAGGGCTACGGCAGTGAGGGCGGCCAGCGCCGAGAGAATATCGACCGCGTCATTCCACGCATCGGCGACCAAGGCCGAGCTGCCGAGCCGGCGACCCACACGGAACTTCACCGACGACATGATGCTGCGCAGAACGATCGCGCCAACGAGCGCCGCGGCTGCGGTCACACCGGGCGGCGCGTGCCTCGCGCCGATGGCCTGGAGCGACTGGTAGGCGATCATCACACCGCCTAACGAGAGGATGACCCCGACCACGAATGCGGAGAGGGTCTCGAAGCGCCCGTGCCCATACGGGTGATTGTCGTCAGCCGGCCGCGCTGCCACGCCCATGCCGATCACGACAATGCTCGATGCGAGCACGTCTCCGGCGAACTCGAATCCCGTCGCGACAACTGAAGTGGAGTGCGCCAGAAGGCCGATGGTGATATTGCTGCACGCAAGGATGCCGCTGACGGCGATGCTGGCGCGAGCGACCCGGCGCGCCGTCCGATACGACTCATCAACCGCAGTCACCGGAGTATTGTCTCCCGGGGTGTGCGATCTGGGCTCCCTCTAGCGCGCTTTTGACTTTGATCTAGCCACAGAGTCGCAGAGACACGGAGGTTTTCCAGGCATCCTCTCTGTGACTCTGTGTCTCTGTGGCCCGTCAACGTCAGAACGGGTCTAGAAACTGAACAGTCTCGTGATCTTGACGATGAGCGCGCGCTCGCGGATCAGTCCGGTCAACGTGTCTCGATTGTCGTTGTAGACGATGTACACATCGCTGAGCGGGTGATACGTCCAGTTGAAGCGCAGGTTGGAGCTCACCTGGCGCACATCGGCGTTGTACTGCACGAAGGCGTGCACGACGGTGCGCGGCGTGAATGCGTAGGTCGCGCGCGTGCGCAGCAGGTTGGTGGTGAACGCGCCGCTGGCCAGCTCGACATCATTGCGCTCGTAGGTCAGGTTCAGGATCAGGTGATACCCCGGCGCGTAGGTCACTCCTCCGGTGAGCGCCTTACGTGTGCCGTTGTAGAAGTCTCCCCACGTGAACGTCGCATTCCCCGCCAGCTCCCGGCTCGCATTGGTGGACGCTTGCGTCGTGTAGCCGAGGAAACTGTAATCCCCGGCGGGGACGGTCACGCGCGGTGTTCCCGTCGGGATGTTCAACGGGCGAAACAACCGATCGAAGGTCTGCTCGGTCGTGAACGTCACCGCCGCGCCGTCGTCGAAGCTGATGCCCAGGTCGCCGCTCTGCACGCGGGTTTCCATCCTTCCGCTGGACGTCCCCTCGTAGTAGTCGACCTTGGTCGCGACGTTCAAGCTGCGGATCGTCCTGTTGCTCACCAGTTGCGGCTCCCACGACACCTCCCCGAGGTATTGCGCCATGTCCGAGCGGCGCACGAATCCGGTCTCGGGATTGAAATCCGGGTCCACCGTGTTGTATTCGCCGTTGACGATCAGCTCGTCGCCCTTCCAGGCGCTCTGAAAGCGGCGGGCCTGGTCCTTGCCGGATCGGCCGGGCGTGTCCGTCTGCAGGAGAAACGAGTCGAACTCCAGGCGCTCGAATAACTGCACGTGAGCGTCGGCGCCGTAGAGACGGTTGAAGTCTCCGCTGATCGACGAATCGCGACTCGTGACGATCGCCCCGACCCAGGAAGAGGTCATCAGGTTGCGCTTGACCCGGCCGACGACGAAGTTGTTCGCGGGAACCGCACCCTGCGCGTCGGTCTTCATCCCGATCAGGCCCACGTCGTAGGCGCCGGCGCGACCGGTCACGCGCAGGCCGCCGACGATGGGAATGGGCGTGCCGGCGGCGCTCAAACCGATGCGGCGGCTGAAGAACGGCAGCAGGTTGCGCGCCGACGCGCGGTCGGCGAAGGTCGCGCCCTGCCCCACCGAGAACGTCCCGGCGTTCTCGAGAAAAAAATCGCGCTGCTCTGGAAAGAACAGGTTGAACCGGGTCAGATTCACCTGCTGCTGGTCCACCTCGACCTGGGCAAAATCGGTGTGGTAGGTGGCGTCGAGCGTCAGCGACGGCGTGAGGCTGTACTTCAGATCGACCCCGACGTCGTGGTCCTTGAGCCGGTTGAGCGCCTGCGTCGTGCGCAGGCCGCCGGGACCGCGCACCTGGGTGTGCCCGCCGGTGAGGAACGGCTTCACCCGCAGGTTGCGTCCCTGCCGGATGCCTTCGAGTCCGACCAGCGTGCCGGCGAGCGACGCCCTCTGGCTGTTGTAGCGGATCGGGAGCGGCGCCCAGTTCGCCACTTCGTTGAGGCGAAGCACGCGCCTGCTGAAATTGAGTCCCCACTCCTGCGACGGCGAATCGGTGAACCGCAGCGTCTTGAACGGCACCATGAACTCGGCGAACCAGCCGTCGCTGGTCCGCGACGTCTTGACGTCCCACTCGCCGTCCCACTCCGCGTTGCTGATGGCCCCGTTGCTGGTGAACTGCGTGTCGTACTTGGCTCCGGCGGGATTGGTGGCGAATTCGAACCCCGATTGCCGGTCGTGGAGGGTGTCGAGGGTCATGATGACGCTGTCGGACTGCGGGTGCCGAAAGTCCTCTTCGAGGCCATTCACCACCATGTTGTCCGGATCCGAGTCGTAGCAGTAGAAGCCGACATAGAGATTGTCGGCGTCATAGAGGATGCGCACTTCGGTTCGTTCGCTCGACGGGGCGCCAGGGCGTGGCTGCCGCTGCACAAAATCGGTCGCCGGAGTCGCCAGTTTCCATGCCGGCTCGTCGAGCCGGCCGTCGAGCGTAATCGGCTCGGTGATGCGCACCGCGGTCAGGACGCGCGACAAACGGGCGGTCTCGTAATCGACCGCCTGACCGGCGCGCGCCTGCGACAGGGCCGGCGTCACGGCCGCGAAGAACAGGACCAGCGCCGTGCCGATGGATTCCACCGCCAGGTCCGCGAGCGTGCGCACGTCGCAGGCCGGGCGGGATGATGTGCGCATATATCCGAAGGCTCAGAAATTGAACAGATTCGTCAGCTTGACGATGAACGCGCGCTCGCGGATCTGGCCGAGCGCCGTGTCGCGCGTGTCGTTGTAGACGATGAACAGGTCGCTGAGCGGATGGTGCACGAGATTGAAACGGATGTTCGAGCTGATAAGGTGCGTATCGGTGTTGTACTGAAGGTATGCGTTCAGGAACGCGCGCGGCGAGAAGCCGTAGATGAACCTCGTCCCGACCAGCGAGGTCGTGAACTCCCCGCCCGGGAGCGTGATCTGGTTGCGATCGTAGGTGAAGTTCACGCTCAGGTGAAGGTTCGGCTTCAGGATCACGCCGACCCCGGCCAGTTTCCGCTCGCCGCCGTAGAAATCGCCCAACCCGACCGTGCCGGTGGCGCTGACCTTCCGCCGTTGATTGGTGATGAAGTCAGCCGAGTAGCCGTTGTAGCTGTAGTCGCCCGCGGGAATGGTGACCCGGGGCGTCCCGGACGGAATCGACAGCGGCGCGTTCAGCCGGTCGAACGTCCGGTTGACGATGACGTTCGCGGCGGCATTGCTCTCCCACACGAGGCCGATCTTCGTGTCGGTGACGCGCGTCTCGAGCTCGCCGCTGCCGCTGCCCTCGTAGTAATCGACGGCGGTGCCAAAGTGGAAATTCTGAATCGAATCGCTGCTCCGGAGGAGCGGCTCCCACGCCACCTCGCCTGCGTACTGCCGCATGTCGCGGCGGCGGACGAACCCGACTTCCGGGTTGAAGTTCGGCTCGACCTCGTTGTACTCGGCGTTGGCGAGGAACTCGACGTCGGTCCAGCCGGCCTGGAACCGCCGCGCCAGGGCCTGTCCGGAACGGCCGGGCGTATCGCTGCCGAGGAGGTAGGCATCGAAATCGAGCTTGCGGAAGAACTGGAAGTGGGCGTCGGTGCCGACCACCCGGTTGTAGTCGCCCGACAGCGTTGAGTCCCTGTTGGTCACCAGCCCGCCAATCCACGAACTGGTCTTCAGGTTACGCTTGACGCGTCCGACCAGGAAGGTGTTCGACGGCGTCGACCCCAGCGCCTCGGTCTTCATCGCCAGCACGCCGACGTCGTACCGATCCACCTGCCCGGAGACGCGGGTGCCGGCGACGATCGGAATCGGCGTTCCTGCGGGGCTCAAGCCGATGCGCCGGGTGAAGAACGGCACCAGGTTGCTGCCACTGCCGAAGCCAGCGCCTGGCCCGAAGCCGAAGGTGCCGCTGTTCTCGAGAAAGAAATCGCGCTTTTCGGGGAAGAACAGGTTGAAGCGCGTCAGGTTCACCTGCTGCTGATCGACTTCCACCTGCGCGAAATCGGTACGGTAGGTGGCGTCAAGCGTGATCGACGGCGTCAGGCCGTACTTCACGTCAAAGCCCCCGTCCCAATCCTTCAAGCGGTCGAGCCAGCGGACGGTCTGCAAACCGGGGGCGCTGCCGCTCTGTGTCCCGGCGCTGCGGCTCTGGGTGATGCCCGTCGAGATGAACGGCTTCACCTTGAGGTTGCGTCCCGGGTTGATGTTCTCGAGCCCCCGAAGCGTGCCGGCGAGCGACATCCGGAAGTTGCTGTAGTTCTGCGGCAGCGGCGACCAGTCGGCCTCCTCGTTCTTGCGCGGAATGCGGCGCGTGATCTGCAGCCCCCATTCCTGCGAGGGCGCGCTCGAAAACCGCAGCGTCTTGAACGGCACGACGAACTCGGCGAACCACCCCTGGTCGTTCACGCTCGTCTTGACGTCCCACACGCCGTCCCAGTTCACGTTGCCCTGGCCGTCGTTGGAGAGCTGGACATCGCGCCGTGCGCCGGCCGGATTGGTGACGAACGTGAAGCCAGACCGCCGATCGTGGAGACTGTCGATCAGCACCGTGACGCCGTCGGATTCCTGCGTGGGGTAATCCTTCTGCAGCGAATTCACGAGGATCCGGTCCGGCTGCGAGTCGAAGCAGTACACCCCGATATACAGGTTGTCGTCGTCGTAGAGGAAGCGAACCTCGGTTCGCTCGGTCATCGGCTCGCCGTTGCGGGGACGCCGCTGGAGGAAGTTGCCGGCCGGCACCGCCTGCTCCCACGCGGGCTCGTCGAACCGGCCGTCGATGGTGATCGGCTCGGTGACACGCACCGCCGTGACAATGCGCGACAGGTGCGCGGTGTCGTAGTCGATCACCGGCCGCGCCGGGCGCTCCTGCGAGAACGCCGGGGACGCACACGCGAGGCAGCCAGCCAGGGCCAGTCCGAGATATTTCATGGGGTTACGAGCCCGGAATGCTATCAGATCGGAAAGGGCCGTCGGCCCATGAGGACGAGCGCCCGGCGGTATAGAATTCGGGGTCCACGTGAAACGGCTGCTGATCGTCTCGATCGCACTCGCCGCCCTCGCGCGCCCGACGGCCGCGCAGGTCCAGGCCCAGGGCAATAATCCCAACAGCCAGACGGTCGAGGCCGGGATTGCGTTCATCAACCCCGGGAGCCCCACGATTACGCCACCCGAGTTCGACAGCCAGCCGATTCCGCGGCTCCCCGACGGCACGATCGATCTCACCGGCCCGTGGGTCGGCGGCGGCACGATCGCCGACATCGAGAGTGACGGCGGGCTGCAGCCAGGTGAGATGGCGTTTCTCCCCTGGGCGCAGCAGCTCCGGAGTACCCGAAAGTCGCAGGACGATCCCTATACCGCGTGCCTGCCGATGTCCGTGCTGCGGACCAATCCCTATCCGTGGAAGTTCGCGATGTCGTACACGTCCAAGGGGCTCACGCACATCTACATCCTTCACGAGCTGGGCGACGCGGGCGCCCACCGCGTGGTCTACATGGACGGCCGCACGCACCCCGAGGATCTCCTGCCCACGTGGGAAGGACACTCGATCGGTTGGTGGGAAGGCGACACGCTCGTCGTCGACACGGTGGGCTTCAACGACACGTTCTGGTTTGACCGGCGCGGCACTCCGCACACCGAGCGGCTCCACATCGTCGAGCGCTACTCGCGGCCACACTGGGGGAGCCTGGTCAACGAGGTCACGCTGGACGACCCCGGACTGCTGTCGCGGCCGGCGAAGCTGAGGTTCACCGCACGGCTGCTCCGCCCCGACAAGCAGACCGGCGTCGGCGACCTGCTGGAGTTCATCTGCAACGAAGACAACCAGTACGGCTCCGCCGGCAACTTTACGCCGGGCACCGGCGGAGGCATCAGGCAGCAGCGCTGAGTTACTTGAGGACCGCGCCGGTCACCTTCAATTGCCAGAACGCCGGAGCCCCGGGGTTCTCCTGATTGAACTCCGCGACCGCGACCTTCGCTTCCGGATCGGGATCCCTGGCGACGGACGCGACGACGCCCTCGATTGTCACCCTGCGCCCCACGACGCTCTTCGGAAACTCGATCTTGCCGGCTTCAATTCTGGCGAACACATTTTGACCGTAGGTGGATCCGCGGGTGCCGGATATTCCAATCCATCGGCACGGCGTCGTGGTGCAGACGGATGTGATCGCAGCTTCGACCCGCACCGCCTTTCCCTCGAGAGTGTTCGGCTGCGACTGCAGCAGTGAGAATTCCGTCTCCTCCTGCAGCGTGACACCAGCGCCGTACGTCGTTTGGGCGGCAATCGAGACGGTGAATAAGACAACCACGGCCAGCAGTTGCAGCATGAGACGAGATGACATCATGGGCCCTCCTAAGAATTCAACTCAGCTACTGGACGACCGCGCCGGTCACCTTCAATTGCCAGAACGCCGGAGCCCCGGGGTTTTCCTGGCCGTACTCCGCGGCCGCGACCTTCGCTTCCGGATCGCTATCCCTCGCGACGGAGGCGACGACGCCCTCGATCGTGACCTTTTTCCCCATTACGGTCTTCGGAAACTCGATCTTGCCGGGATCAACTCTGGCGAGCACGGAATTGCCGTAGTCGGATCCGCCGGTGCCGGCGATTCCGATCCAGCGGCACGGCGTCGTGGTGCAGACGGATGTGATCAACGCCTCGACCCGGACCGTCTTCCCCTCGAGGCTGTTCGGCTGCGCCTGGAGAACGGAGAATGGCGTCCCCTCCGCCTCCGGCAGGGTGACGCCGGCGCCGTATTTCGTTTGGGCGCCGACCGGAACGGTCAGCACGACGACCAGGGCGAGCAGTGGCAGCGTGACGCGAGATGGCATCAATCGGTCCTCCTGAAGAAATAACGGAGCCCGATTGTATGAAACTCCGCGGCTAGACGCCTACTTCGAACGGCTCGGCGATCAGGCGCTGGCCGGTGCGATAGGCCTCGGTAAATTCGGCCAGGCCGTGGCTGCCCCCGTTCACGAGCCTCCGGGCCCGTGCCAGATCGCCGACCAGCAAGGCGTCCTTGATCCGCAATTCCTTCGACTTGATGAAGCTCGCCAGCAGCCGCGCGGCGATGTCGGGCGAATTTGCGCGTTCGGGGTTGTCTACCAGCCCGGGCTCTCCGATCGCGTTCCCGTGCTCGACGTAGTTCGCCCGGCCGGTCAACTGGATGAATCCTCGTCCGCGGTACCGTGCGCCGTCGGGCTGCCCCATGTTCCCGAGATCCCGGCGGTTGTCGTACAGATCGAAGGCGTGGCCGTGCGGAGACGTGTTGAACCGGCTGCGGCCTTCGTCGATCGGGAGAAACGCCGCCGTCTCGGCCCTGATGGTCGCGAGCGCCATGAGCACCATCGATTTTTCGGTGAGCTTCGGCTCTACGAGCGCCTCGAGCACCGACGGCAGGTGCCGTTCGATGTTTCTCACGGGCGTGCCGGGAAACATGTGCGAGACCATCTGCACCGTGACGCCCGGCAGAACGCTGGGGATCGCCGGTGCCTCGAGCAGTCCGAGCTTCGCCGCCGTACGCGGGCCGACGACGCCGTCGGCCAGCAGGCCCTCGCTGCGCTGAAAGGCGATGACCGCCGCTTCCGTGCCCGGCCCGAATGACGCATCGAGCAAGCCGGGGTTGAAGCCGTGCGCCAGCAGCGCCTCCTGAAGCGCGCGGACGCGAGCGCCGACGCTGCCGATCTGCAAGACGTCCATGTGAGCTCCCCGTGCAAGATTACAGGTGATCCGTTAGGATGCTTTCACTTTGATTTCAACTCCCAGAGTCCTCATAACTCTCATCGTGATAACGCTGATGGCCATCGCGGCGAACACTGTGGTCGTCGGCCAGCGGCAACGGCTCGATCCGCCGACGCCGCCGGCCGTTCAGGCCGGACATCCGTCGGGCAAGCTCATCATCTGGGGCGACATGGCCGACTTCACCCGCCCCGGGCCGGTGCTCCGCTGCTACGAGACCAGCCGGTTCACGCGCGGCCAGCGCGCCGGCTTCCGCATGACCGCGATCGACGGCGGCACGGGCGAGGTCGAAAACTCGACCGAAATGGTCGTCCACGTCACGCACGCCGGCAAAACGATCGACCTGCCGATGCAGTGGCGCGGCAGCCGGTCGTATCCGGCGGACGAATACCTCGGACCTCCCGTCATGATGTGGACGGGCGTGTGGGAAGTGCCGGCTGACGCGCCCCTTGGCACCGCCAGCTACACCGTGACGGCGAAGGACAAGTTCGGCCGGACGGCGATCTTCACTCCGTTCCCGAACCGCCTGTCGCAGCTCGCCATCGTCGAATAGCCTCCGAACAGGCCTCAACCGGAAAAGTAACATCCTTGTCGCTGTGCCCACGCGTGGGCACATTCTTGTCTGTTGTGACTTGGGCCGCCCGAACTAACAATGAGGGCGGGCGCCATGAGATTCGCCGATTACCACACCGACTCTTTCTTCGACGAGATGTTCGAGGCTGGCGGCGAGCCTCGCGCGGCCGCCAGGGCGCTGGTGCAACTGCTCGAGACGATGACCGACGGCGAACTGCTGCGCCGGCAGCAGTCGGCGGAGCGCGCCCTCCTGCACATGGGGATCACGTTCAACGTGTACGGCGACAGCGCCGGCGCCGAGCGGATCTTTCCCTTCGATCTCGTCCCGCGGATCGTCGCCGCCGCCGAATGGCACCTGATCGAACGCGGCCTCAGGCAGCGGATCCGGGCGCTGAACCTGTTCATCGACGATGTCTATCACGACCAGAAGATCGTCAAGGACGGCATCATCCCCGCCGACATCATCAACTCGGCGAGCAGCTTCCGCAAGGAGTGCGTCGGCCTGAATCCGCCCGGCGGCGTCTGGTGCCACATCACGGGCACCGATCTGGTTCGCGACCGCGACGGACAGATCTACGTGCTCGAAGACAACCTGCGCTGCCCTTCAGGGGTGTCGTACGTGCTGCAGAACCGCGTCGTGATGAAGCGCACGTTTCCGCAGGTCTTCGAGTCGTCCCGGATACGGCCGGTTGACGACTACCCGTTCCGGCTGCGCGACCTGCTGGAGTCGCTCGCCCCCGCCAGCGTCGAGTCGCCGCGCGTCGTCGTGCTGACCCCGGGGGTGCACAACTCGGCCTACTTCGAGCATTCGTTCCTGGCCCAGCAGATGGGTGTGGAGCTGGTCGAAGGACGCGACCTCGTCGTCTCGGACAACGTCGTCTGGATGCGCACGACGAAAGGATTCGAGAGAGTAGACGTCATCTACCGTCGGATCGACGATGACTTCCTCGATCCGAAGACCTTCCGGGCCGACTCGGTGCTGGGCGTCGAAGGACTGATGGATGTCTACCGGGCCGGACGCCTCGCGCTCGTCAACGCACCGGGCACCGGCATCGCCGACGACAAGGTCGTGTACACGTACGTGCCCGCGATCGTGAAGTACTACCTGGGCGAAGAGATCCTCATTCCCAACGTGCCGACCTTCGTGTGCGCCGGGGAGAAGGATCGCAAGCACGTCCTCGCGCGCCTGCCCGAGCTGGTCGTCAAGGCGGCCAACGGATCGGGCGGATACGGGATGCTCGTGGGCCCGGCCTCGACGAAGGAGCAGCAGGCGGAGTTCGCCGCCCGGATCGAAGCCAATCCACGCGACTACATCGCGCAGCCGACGCTGTCGCTGTCGCGGGTGCCGACGATCATCGACGGCACGTTCAAGGGGCGTCATGTCGATCTGCGGCCCTACATCCTGTACGGCAAGGACATCTTCGTGCTGCCGGGCGGCCTCACGCGCGTCGCGCTCAAGGACGGATCGCTCGTCGTCAACTCCTCGCAGGGCGGCGGCAGCAAGGACACCTGGGTGCTCGCCGACGATCAGGGCGGTGACGAGTAATGCTCGCGAGGGTCGCCGAATCGATCTACTGGATGAGCCGATACGTCGAGCGCGCGGAGAACGTCGCGCGGTTCATCGAGGTGAACCTCAACCTCATGCTCGACCTGCCGGTCGGCTCGGCGCAGCAGTGGAAGCCGCTGGTGGACACCACCGGCGACGCCGCCGAGTTCGCCAAGCGATACGGCTCGGCGACACAACACAACGTCATCCAGTTCCTGACGTTCGATGAAAAGAACGTCAACTCGATCTGCTCCTGCCTGCGGGCGGCCCGCGAGAACGCCCGCTCGGTGCGCGAGATCATCTCGTCGGAGATGTGGGAACAGGTCAACCAGTTCTACCTGATGGTGAATTCGGCCGCCGCAGGCAACCGGAGCGATCCGCAGGATCTGCTGGCGTCGGTGAAGATGGCCGGCCAGTTGTTCACCGGCGTGACCGACGCCACGATGACCCACAACGAGAGCTGGCAGTTCTGCCGGCTGGGACGCATGCTCGAGCGCGCCGACAAGACCTCGCGCATCCTCGACGTGAAGTACTTCCTCCTGCTGCCCACCGCCGCCGATGTCGGCACGACGTCCGACGACATCCAGTGGGCCGCAGTGCTGCGCTCGGCCAGCGCGTTCGAGATGTACCGCAAGGCGCATGGGCGCATCGCGCCCGAGCGCGTCGTCGAGTTCCTGCTGCTCGACACGGAATTCCCGCGCGCCATCCAGTACTGCCTGATGCGGGCGCGCGAGTCGGTGCACGCCATCTCGGGCACGCCGGAAGGCGTGTTCCGTCATCCGGTCGAGCGACTGCTGGGCGAGCTCTGTTCGGAGCTGGCTTACGCCCGCATCGAATCGATCATCGCCGCGGGACTGCACGAACACCTCGATCGCCTGCAGACGAAAATGAACCAGGTCGGCCAGGGGATCTCCGAAACCTTCTTCGCCGCGCGAGGCACGCCACCCGTCCGCAAGAAAGCACGTGGACGAGCCGCCGCCGTCCCGTTCGCGTAAGAGAGACTGGTCACCCCGTCCCGAATGCCCATTCACATTGCGCTCACCCATCGCACCAGCTACCGCTACGATCGGCTGGTCGGGCTCTCTCCGCACGTCATCCGCCTGCGGCCCGCGCCGCACACGCGGACGCCGATCCTGAGCTACTCGCTGAAGGTGGATCCGCAGAAGCACTTCATCAACTGGCAGCAGGATCCGCACGGCAATTACCTCGCCCGGCTCGTCTTCCCCGAGAAGACGCGGCAACTGCTGATCGACGTGGACCTGACGGCCGAGCTGTCGGTCTTCAACCCCTTCGACTTCTTCGTCGAACCGTCGGCCGAAACGAGTCCGTTCACCTACGAACCGTCGCTGAAGCAGGAGCTCGCGCCGTACCTCGCGCAGGCGCCGGCAGGTCCGAAGCTGCGCGAGTGCCTCGCCGCGGTCGATCGCCGCGAGATGCGGTCGATCGACTTCGTGGTCGGTCTCAACCGCCAGCTCGCGCAAAACATCCGCTACATCATCCGGCTCCAGCCTGGCGTGCAGACGCCCGAAGAGACGCTCACCTGCCGGAGCGGCTCGTGCCGCGATACGAGCTGGCTGCTCGTCCAGATGCTGCGCCACCTCGGCCTCGCGGCGCGGTTCGTGTCCGGCTATCTGATACAGCTCACGCCTGACGTGAAGTCGCTCGATGGTCCCACCGGGGCGGCCACCGACTTCACCGATCTCCACGCGTGGGCGGAGGTCTACCTGCCAGGCGCCGGCTGGATCGGGCTCGACCCGACGTCGGGCCTGCTGGCCGGTGAAGGCCACATTCCGCTCGCGGCGACGCCTGGCCACGCCGGCGCGGCGCCGGTGACCGGCGCCGCAGACGAATGCGACGTGGAGTTCGGCCACGAGATGGCGATCCAGCGGATCTACGAGTCGCCCCGCGTCACCAAGCCGTATACCGACGAGCAATGGCGTGCGATCGAACGGTGCGGGCACGAGGTCGACCGGGAGCTCTGCGCCGGCGACGTGCGGCTGACGATGGGCGGCGAGCCGACCTTTGTCTCGATCGACGACCGGGACGGCGCCGAATGGAGCATCGACGCGCTCGGCCCCGGTAAGCGCGGGCTGGCTGGAACGCTCATCACGCGTCTGCAGCAACGGTTCGCCCCCGGCGCGCTGCTGCATTTCGGTCAAGGCAAGTGGTATCCGGGCGAATCGCTCCCCCGCTGGACGCTTGGATGCTGGTGGCGGCGCGACGGTGAACCGATCTGGCAAGACCGGTCGCTCATCGCGGACGAGACGACCGACTACGGACACGGCGAGGCGCAGTCGAAGCGCTTCATCACGGCACTCGCCGATCGGCTCGACGTCGGCGCCCAGCACGCGATTCCCGCGTACGAAGACGTCTGGCACTATCTCTGGCGGGAACGGCGGCTGCCGGTCAACGTCGATCCGCTGAAGTCGGAGCTGAAGGACGAAGAAGAGCGGAAGCGGCTGTCGAAGATCTTCGAGCAGGGGCTCGATCGCATTGTCGGATATGTATTGCCACTGCGCCGGAACCGGAAGACGGCTGCTGCGGCATGGGCGACCAGCGCGTGGCCGCTGCGTTCCGGTCACCTCTTCCTGATTCCCGGCGATTCACCGATCGGCTACCGGTTGCCGCTCGATTCGCTGCCGTGGGACGCGTCCGACGAGGATTCCCAGATCTACGAGCCGGACCCGTTTGCGCCCGGAACCAGGCACCTGGAAACACGACAAGCGCACGTGCCACCTCGCGCGGAAACCGTCCGCCCTCGAGGCGAGGTGGGCATCGTACGTACGGCGTTGTGCGTCGAGCCACGCCACGGCCGGCTGCACGTGTTCATGCCGCCGGTCGCCACGGTGGAGGACTATCTCGATCTGGTGGCCGCGGTCGAAGAGACGGCGTCCACCCTGAAGATGCCAGTCGTGATCGAAGGCGCGACGCCGCCGTCGGACCGGCGCCTCAACCAGCTCAGAGTGACCCCCGACCCCGGAGTCATCGAAGTCAACATGCACCCGGCCCACAGTTGGGACGAGCTCGTGACGCACACCACGGTGCTCTACGACGAGGCGCGCCTCGCGCGCCTCGGCACCGAGAAGTTCATGCTCGACGGCCGCCACACCGGCACCGGCGGCGGCAACCACATCGTCATTGGCGGTCCATCGGCAGCCGACAGCCCGATCCTTCGGCGTCCCGATCTGCTTCGGAGCCTGGTGGGCTACTGGCACAACCATCCGTCGATGTCGTACTTGTTCTCGGGGTTGTTTCTCGGTCCGACGAGCCAGCATCCGCGCGTCGATGAGGCGCGCAACGACTCGCTCCATGAGATGGAGATCGCGTTCTCGCGACTGCCAGGCAGAGATGGCGCCGATGGTGCCGCTGCGCCATGGCTGGTGGACCGCCTCTTCCGCAACCTGCTGATCGACGTCACCGGCAACACGCACCGCGCCGAGTTCTGCATCGACAAGCTCTACGACCCGGACAGCAGCTCTGGCCGGCAAGGGCTGGTCGAACTGCGCGCATTCGAGATGCCGCCGCATGGGCGCATGAGCCTGACGCAGCAGCTCCTGCTGCGGGCGCTGATCGCCTGGTTCTGGAAGACGCCGTACAATCCATCGCTCGTCCGCTGGGGCACGGAACTGCACGACCGTTTCATGCTGCCGCATTTCGTGGCGCAAGACTTCGACGATGTCCTCGGCGACCTGCGGCGCAGCGGGTACGGGCTGGAGACCGCGTGGTTTGCGCCGCATCTGGAGTTTCGCTTCCCTCTCTACGGAACCATCGCGCGCCGGGGCGTGCACCTCGAGCTGCGGCAGGCGCTCGAGCCGTGGCATGTGATGGGAGAAGAAGGGGGCGCGGGAGGAACGGTTCGCTACGTGGACTCCTCGGTCGAACGCCTGCAGGTCAAGGTCACCGGGATGACCCCGGCTCACCACGCTGTCACGTGCAACGGGCGGCGCATGCCGCTGCATCCGACGGGAACGGTCGGCGAGTACGTCGCCGGCGTCCGCTATCGGGCGTGGCAGCCGCCGAGCGGACTGCATCCGACGATTCCGGTGCAGGCGCCGCTCGTGTTCGACATCGTGGACCGCTGGAGCGAGCGTTCGCTGGGCGGGTGTGTCTATCACGTCGCGCATCCGGGGGGACGCAGCTTCGACGCCTTTCCAGTCAACGCGTACGAGGCGGAAAGCCGCCGGCTCTCGCGGTTCTTCGACATCGGCCATACAGCCGGGCCCATCAGCGATCCTCCCGAGGAGCGTGACCGCGACTTCCCGATGACGCTCGACCTCCGCACCAGTCCACGCCGTCACCAATGAAATCCACGACCGACGGCCAGGCCGTCGCGACACCGTGGCGGCTGTTCGACGGGTACCATCCGCTCGAAGGCAGGTACGACGAAATGCTGTCGGCGCCGGGCACGCTGCGCCCGCACTGCTACGTCTTCGTGCGGTCGCTCGAGACGCTGGGACAGCAGGAGTTCGCCTCGCGATGGGAGAGCGCGAATCGCAGCATCCGGGAGAACGGCGTCACCTACAACATCTACGGCGACCCGCAGGGTGTGGATCGGCCGTGGAAGCTGGACATGGTGCCGCTCCTCATCTCTCCAACTGAATGGGCGAGCCTCGACACAGCCCTCGTTCAGCGAACCACGCTCCTCAACCTGATCCTCGCCGACCTGTACGGGCCGCAGACACTGCTCGCCGCCGGCCTGATTCCTCCGTCGCTCGTCTTTTCGAACCCCGCGTTCCTGCGGCCGTGCCACGGCATTCGGGTGCGGCATGACATTCACCTGCACTTCCACGCGGTGGACCTGGCCCGCTCGCCAGACGGCCGCTGGTGCGTGCTCGCCGACCGCACGCAGGCGCCCTCGGGCGCCGGCTACGCGCTGGAAAACCGGATCGTCCTGCTGCGCAATCTGCCGGAAGCGTTCCGCGATTGCCAGGTGCACAGGCTGGCCTCGTTCTTTCGCGCCCAGCGCGACACGCTGATGGCGCTGGCGCCGCAGCCGCACGGCCAGCCGAGGGTCGTGCTCCTGACGCCAGGTCCGCACAACGAGACCTACTTCGAGCATGCGTATCTGGCGCGCTATCTGGGCTTCACGCTGGTCGAAGGCGGTGATCTCACCGTGCGGGATAGCCGCGTCTTCATCAAGACGCTCGAAGGCCTTCAGCCGGTTGACGTGATCTTCCGCCGGCTCGACGACAGTTTCTGCGACCCGCTCGAGCTGCGCAGCGACTCGTCCATCGGCGTCTCTGGCCTCGTCGAGGCGGCGCGCGCCGGCAATGTCACGATCGCCAACGCGCTCGGCTCGGGCGTGATCGAGACGGCCGCCATGATGCCGTTTCTGCCAGGACTCTGCCGGCACCTGCTCGGCGAAGATCTGATGCTGCCGTCGGTGGCGACGCGGTGGTGCGGACAGCCGTCCGATCTGCAGCACACGCTCGATCATCTTGACCAGCTCGTCGTGAAGCGGGCCTTTCCGGGAGAGGCGCGCGACCCGCTCTTCGGCAGCCTCCTCAGCGAGCGCGAGAAAACCGTGCTTCGGGCGGAACTGCGAGCCTCGCCGGATCATTTCGTCGCGCAGGAGCAGGTGGCGCTCTCGGCTGCCCCCGTGTGGCACCAGCATGGACTCGTGCCCCGCCCCGTCGTCTTCAGGGCCTACGTGGCGGCCGCCGGCGACTCGTACGCGGTCATGCCGGGCGGGCTGACACGCGTGTCGAGCACGCCGGACGCGCCGATCGTGTCGATGCAGCGCGGCGGCGGCAGCAAGGACACGTGGGTGCTGTCGGACGGGCCGGTGAGCGCGGTCACGCTACTGGCACCGGGCGGATCGCCGACGCGGCCCGAACGCGCCGGCAGCGACCTGCCGAGCCGCGTGGCCGAAAGCCTGTTCTGGCTGGGACGCTACGCCGAGCGCGCCGAACATGCCATCCGGCTGCTGCGCAGCGTCGTCGTGCGCATGACGGATCTGGATGCGAGCGATCCGCGCGAGCTGTCGGCGTTGCTGCAACTGCTGGTCGATCTCGGGATGCTTCCGGCGAGCTTCGCGGAGCCGGTGCCGCGGCGCACGCTCGAAGAGGACTTGCTGTCGTTCATCCTGAAGGAGCACCCGCCCGCCGCCTTCCGGCAGACGCTGAACGAGGTGCGCCGCATCGCGGCCGTCGTCCGCGATCGGCTGTCGATCGACACCTGGCGGATTCTCAGTCAGCTCCACCAGGATCTCAGCCTGCGGCACGGCCGCCGCGTGCAGTTCGACACCGTGCTGGCGCACCTGAACCGCATGATCACCGACCTTGCCGCCTTCAGCGGCATGGAGATGGAGAACATGACGCGCGGCCACGGCTGGCGCTTCCTGGATCTCGGCCGCCGCATCGAGCGGGCGGTGAACGCGACCGGCCTCGTCCGGCGTGCGCTGGCAGCCGGGCCGTCGGACAACGAGGTACTGGAGCCGCTGCTCGAGATCGCCGACAGCTCGATGACCTACCGCCGCCGTTATTTCGCACGGCCGCAGTTGTCGCCCGTCCTCGACCTGCTGCTCCTGGACGACACGAACACGCGCGCCGTGGCGTTTCAACTCGCGGCCGTGTCCGAGCACATTCGACACCTGCCGCGCGACCCCCGGGCCCCCTCGCCGACGCGGGAGGAACAGTTGATCGACCACGCCGCGGCGACGCTGCGCCAGGTGGATCCGCACACGCTCCATCAGGAGGGCGAAGGGGGCGCGAGTACGGTGACCACGCTCCTCCGCTCGATGGAGGACGATCTGCGTGTCCTGTCGGAAACGATTACCTATTTCTACTTCAGCCACGCCGAGGTCCGTGTCAACTGACGTGCCCGCGGCGGTGCAGTACGAGGTCGTCCACACCACCGAGTACGACTACAGCGAGTCGGTGGCGGTCTCGCATCACATGGCGCGACTGAGCCCTCGCATCCTGCCGAATCAGCAACTGCTGGAGTACCACCTGCAGATCGAGCCGACGCCGGCGGTGATGACGACGCATACGGACTACTTCGGCAACGCGGCAACATTCTTCGCCATGCAGGGCGCCCACAATCGGCTGACCGTCCGTTCCCGGAGCCGAGTCGCCTTGCAGCCCGCGAGCGTGCCGTCGCCGTCGGATACCCCACCGTGGGAAGCGGTCGCCGACCGCACGGCGCTGCCACTCGACGCGCTGGAGTTTCTGTTCGACTCGGCGTCGATCCCCGCGAATGCCGACCTGGCGGCATACGCGCGCGCGGCATTCCCGGCCGGCCGGCCGTTGCTCGAGGCGGTCCTCGAGCTGACGGGGCGCATCTACGAAGACTTCACCTTCGATCCGGAAGCGACGACGGTGGCCACGCCGCTGGCGGAGGTCTTCTCGTCGCGGCGCGGGGTGTGCCAGGACTTTGCGCGGCTGGAGATCGCCTGCCTGCGATCGCTCGGGCTGCCGGCGAGGTACGTCAGCGGGTATCTCGAGACGCTGCCGCCGCCCGACGGCACACGACTCGTGGGCGCCGACGCGTCACACGCGTGGACGGCGTTCTATTGTCCCGGTGCTGGCTGGATTCACGTGGACCCCACCAACAACATGCTGCCGTCGCTCAGGCACGTCACCGTGGGCTGGGGCCGCGACTACCACGACGTCAGTCCGATCCACGGCGTGATCCTCGGCGGCGGCAGGCACACGCTGCGCGTCAACGTGGATGTGATCAGGCTCGCGGAGACGGTTCCATCACCGGCGTGACCTCGTCGGTCCAGACCGCAAAACTCGCCAGGGTGTTGGGACCGAAGGTGTTGGTGATGGCCACATCCGTCGCGTCGCGTCCACGCGCGATCAGCACGCGGCCGATCCGCGGCACGTTGTTGCGCGGGTCGAACGTGTGCCATTGCCCGCCGATATACGCCTCGAACCAGGCGGCGAAGTCCATCGGTCCATAGGGCGGCGGCATGCCGATATCGCCAAGGTAGCCGGTGCAGTAGCGGGCCGGAATATTCATGCAGCGACAGAAGGCGACCGCGAGGTGCGCATAGTCGCGGCACACGCCTTTGCGTTCCTGAAACGCCTCCCAGGCGGTTCTCGTGGGCCGCGCATCCTGGTAGCTGAAGACGATGTGGCGGTGCACGTAGTCGCAGATGGCCTGGACGCGGGCGGCGCCGGCAGGCGACGCGCCGAACAGGTCCCAGGCGGCGACCGTCAGCCGATCGGTCTCGCAATACCGGCTTCCCAGAAGGAAGACGATGGTGTCCGCGGGAAGATCCTGCACCGGAGTCTGGTACGGCGCGAGGGCGATCGGATCGGGCTGGCCTGTGTCGTTGAGCACACCGGTCGCTGACAATCGCAGGCGGCCTGCGGGCGCCACGATGCGGGTGCACCAGTTGCCAAAGCCGTCTCTATAGGGTGTCGTCTGGACGTACGGCTCCGCGCGCATCAGGTCGGGCACGACGATGTCCCCGGCGCGCGTGTGATGGATGTTCAGCATCAACACCATCGGCGTCGGCTGCGGACAGTCGTAAATCAGCTCGTACCCAACGCGGATCTGCATGGTGGCCAGGCAGACCAGTGTGGCATGACCGGACCCCCGCCTGTTCAGACAGATTTGTTGCGACGGCCCAGCCCGCCGTTCGCCACGCTTCTCGATGTCAGCCGTCTCCGAGGCCGCGAGAACGCCTTCCATGCGGACGTAGTGTCCGCCTTCAGGCGGACGTAGTGTCCGCCTTCAGGCGGACCGCGTGAGTCCGGCTAAAGCCGGACACCACGTACGGATGAAAAACGTTCCAGGCTAGGAGAGTGAATCGATAAACCGGCTTCTGACTTCGGGCTTCGGCATCAGGCACTGCTCGTGCCGACCGAACACGCGGTAGCGGTGCCTGGCAACCACGTCGTAAAGGGAGTCCAACACTGAAGTCGGGAGAAGGCCGAGCACTGCTCCCGCTTTCCATGGCCAGCCGAGCCTGGCCATCACGAACAATGCGGCGCGGCTCTTGGCGAGCAACCTCGGCGCTGCCCCTCGATAGTTCGCCACCACATACATCGTCGTCAGGACGTCGGCGTTGCCGCCGAACGGCGTCAATGCCGCGCGGGCGGCGGGGCTTTGCAGCGCGGCGAAATCGAACTCACGGCTGTCCCGCCTGAGGACGAACCGTATCAGCCCGTCGCACATCCCGCAGACGCCGTCGTAGAGCAAGAGGTGGTCACCGTGTGGAGCCGGCATGCTGATGCTGCCATGTTCACCGAAAACGGACGATTCGTCCACAGACCTGCCGCCCCACCCTGAACGCGCACCCTGAAGGGTGCGCGCTACAGGCGCTCATCACCAGTAGCGCGTGGCCTTCAGGCCACGCGTCAACTATCGCTGGAATTCGATGTAGTGGGCCGAGCGGCCGGTCATGAAGAAGCGGGCCCGCTGCCCGGCCTGCCTGTCGGTGCCGCTGCCGGCCTCGAGACCCGCCACCTGCGGATACCACTCGCCGCCGTTCAGGATCTTCTGGGGGGCGCTCCATCCGCTCGGATCGTCGAGGACGTCCGAGTACGACACGTAGATGCCGTCGGTGTTGTAGCTCTCGTTCTTCGCGCGATTGAGCAGCATGACGTAGCGCTCGAGATACGTGTTCCAGTGGATCGATGGTCCCCAGAACGCGTCCACCGCGCCATCCGCATCGTGCCACGGCTTCGACACCGGCACGATCGACGTACCCGAGGGATACTCCCAACCCCGTTCGCCCTGCGAACCGGGTATCCATGCGCCGCCCTGCGAGACCGTCATCTTCCCCACCGGCGCGTCCCGGTCGGCCCAGGCCATGCGGGCGACCGCCACGCCCTGCATCGAGCGCTCCCGCGAGTACTGGCTGAAGAACAGGAACAGGTTCTGCCCATCGCGGTCGAGCATGCCGCTGACGTCGCCCACGCCGCCAATCACGTATCGATTCACTGACCCGCAAGCCTGGCTGCCGGGCGGCGCCTCGAGCACGATGCCGAGGTTCTCCCACGTGAGGCCGCGATCGAGTGACCTGGCGGCCCCCACACGCGGGATGGACCGATCCGGACGCCCGCAGACATCGGCGGGCACCTCATGGTGGTAGTAGCCGTACCACGCACCGCTCTCATCGGGAATCACGCTCTCGATCCAGATGCCGTGGCCGGGGTGCGGATCGAACGCGACGTCGGCGATCCGCTGCATGCTGTCGAGACTCGCGCCGGCCAGCAGCGCCGGCACACCGCCCCACGAAGCAAACGCAGAGAGTCTCGGCACACCGTCGCCTCCATCCCACGCGAGCGGCACATTCGAATCGACAGATCCCGGCATGACGATCCGCGGGGCGGCCACGAGTCGGGCCGAGGGCGAGCCGCTGGCTGCCAGCCCGACAATGCGCGCGTCAGGCGCCGCCGCATCGCTCGACCCGACGGGATCGTTGGTGACGAACTCGGTCTGGATGCGGATCGCGCCGAACGCCGCACTGCCGACGGTGACGCGCAGCGGCGCCGACTTCGCGCTCTCGACCACCAGGCCATCGGCGACGAAGGACGCCAGCTCGAGCGTGTGACTGCCGGCGGAGAGCGCCGGCAGCGGGGCGCTGCACGAAAAGCCGGCCTGCGCTGCCGCCGTACATGAAGCACCGGTGAGCTCTGATCGCACGCCATCGACGTATACGGCATACCGGAGCGACGCCACCTCGGTCCCGTCCGCGGCCGCCTGATCCCAGCCAATCCGCTCGCGGCCCGTAATGCTGTCGCCCGGTGGCGCGGCCGGTGACGGCTTCTTGCTGCACGCGGCGATGACGAGGCAGCAGGCAAGCACCACGAGAGGGCGGCGAATCATGAATGGTACGATACGCGGGTGACGGTGATTCGCGCCAGCCTCTGCACGATTCTCGCGCTGCTCGCCATGGCCGCCGAGGCGGGGGCGCAACTGCGCACCCGCGTCCATGCGTCGGGGTTCGCCACACCCATCGCGTTCATCCAGGATCCGGCCGACCGCTCGCTCCAGTACGTGGTCGAGCAGGGCGGGCGCATCCGGATCATCCGCAACGGGACCGTCCAGGCGAGCGACTTCCTGAACCTCACCTCTTTCGTGCGCTCGGGCGGCGAACAGGGGCTGCTCGGGATGGCGTTCGCGCCGGACTTCGCCGCGAGCGGCCGGTTCTACGTGAACTTCACCAACACGTCCGGCGACACGGTAGTCTCGCGGTTCCGCCGCGCCAGCGATGGACTGGTGGCCGATCCCTCGTCGCGGTTCGACCTGCGATGGGCCGGCGTCGGCGCGCCCGCGGTCATCGCCCAGCCGTTTGCCAATCACAATGGCGGGCATCTCGCGTTCGGGCCGGACGGTTTTCTCTATGTCGGCCTCGGCGACGGCGGCTCCGCCAACGATCCCCAGCATCGCGCGCAGAACCCGGCGGAGCTGCTCGGCAAGATGCTGCGCATCGACGTCAACGTTCCGCTGACACACGCCATCGGCTACACCGTGCCCGCCGACAACCCCTTCATTGGACGCGCGCCGGCGAATACGCGGCCCGAAATCTGGAGCTTCGGGCTGCGGAATCCATGGCGATACAGCTTCGATGATCCCGCGCGCGGGGGAACCGGCGCCCTGCTCGTCGCCGACGTCGGCCAGAACGCATTCGAAGAAATCAACTACGAGCCGCGCGGGCGCGGCGGCAGGAACTACGGCTGGCGCAACCGCGAGGGCGCGCACAACAACGTGGGATCGCTGCCGCCGGCGTTTCAGCCGCTGACCGACCCGGTCCACGAGTACAACCGCTCGGCCGGGCAGTCGATCACGGGAGGAATCGTGTATCGCGGCAGCGCGCTGCCGGCCGCGTTCCGCGGCCGGTATTTCTTTGCCGACTTCGTGTCCGCGCGCGTCTGGTCGATGGCGCTGGTAATCGACGCCGCCGGCGAGGCGCAGGCATCGGACGTTCGCGACCACACGGCCGAACTCGCCGTGTCCGGCGCGCTGGGCAACATCAGCTCGTTCGGCGTGGATAGCGACGGCGAGCTTTACCTCGCCAGCTATTCGAGGGGCACGATTCTCAAGGTCGTGCCCGCGACGGCTGGCCCGGCCGCGCCGTCCAACCTCAGAATCATCCGGCCGTAGTATCCGTGCCTTCGGGTAGCGAGTCAGCGGGCCTGTGCGGAGCCGGCGCGGGCGAGCAGCGCCACTCCCCCAGCCACAAGCGCGAGCGACACGAGGTGCGCCACCGTCAGCGGACCAAGGACGCGCACGTTGACGCGAATGAACTCGATGGCGAATCGAATCGCACCCGCCATCACCAGGTAGCGCCCGAGGACGACGGCATCGGGCAGGCCGCGGCGCCGCCATCGCAGCAGCGCCCAGGCGAGGATCGCCAGCGCCGCCGCCTCGTACAACTGCGTCGGGTGCACCGCGACCGTGGTGGGCGGCAAGCCCTCGGGAAACGCCACGGCCCAGGGCAGATCGCTCGGCCGGCCGTAGTCATCGCCGACCAGGAAGCATCCGATGCGGCCGATGGCGTGCCCCGCAGCGAGGGCGGGGGTGGCCGCGGCGAGCGTTGCGACGACCGGCAGACCTCGACGGCGCATCACCCAGAGGCCCCCGCCGACGCCGCCGAGCAGTCCGCCGAACCAGCTCATGCCGCCGCGGCTGAGGAGCAGCGACAGCAGCGGGCCCTCGCCCGCATGCTCCGCGGTCCAGAGGAGCTTGGCGCCCGCGAGCCCGCCGAGCACGCCGGCGACGGCCGCGTCGGTCGCCGACTCCGGCAGCCCGCTGCGCCCGAGCTCACGCCGAAACAGCCACAGGCCGACGAGGGCGCCGATCGCCACCATCGCCCCGAAACTGGTGACCTCGAAGTCACCGATACGAAACAAGATCGGATACACTCTGCGCTCCAGGCCCCCTGTGGCTCATTCGACCACGCTTGTCGCCCGTGCGGCAACGCTCGATGGTTTTGCCGATTCAGCCAGCACGACCAGAGGCGTCTGCCTGCGCGACCTCGAACCACTGACCGCACTGCTCGTACGGACATGCAACTCGCGCTACCGCATCACGGTGTCCAGGCACGCGGCGTTCTGAAGGCTCCACCCGCATGACGAGCGGCAACCCACGCCTGCTGGTCACCGATTCGCTCGGCCGCCGCCAGATTCCCATCGACAAGCCGCTTCTCATCCTCGGACGCCGCAGTGAGAGCGACGTCCGCGTGGCGGGAGCCGGCGTCTCGCGCCACCACGCGGACATCCTCGCCGAGAACGGCGTGTGCCGCCTGCGCGACTGCACGTCGAAGTTCGGCACGTTCGTGAACGGACGCCGCGCCGAGGAACACGTCCTCGCGCACGGCGATCGGATCCGGCTCGGCGAAACGGAAGACACCGAGATCGTGTTTCTCATCGGCGAAGAGGACGGGGCGCAGGAACACAGCGCCGTCTCCGCCGTCAGCGAACTGCGCCACCTGGCCGCGCTCCTCGAGGGCCTTCGCGCGCTCGGCTCGGGGCGCGTGCTCGACGACGTGCTGACGCTCGTGCTCGACTCGTCCATCGAGGTGACCGGCGCCGAGCGCGGCTTCATCATGCTCGCCAACCAGGCCGGGCAACTCGAGTTCAAGCTGGCGCGTGCGCGCGGCCAGGTGACGATGTCTGGGCGGACGTTCGAGACCAGCCGCAAGATCCCCGAGACGGTCTTCAGCACCGGCAAGCAGACGATCGTCGAGGACCTGATGGACGAAGGGCTGGCGTCGCTGCACACGGGAACGGTCGCGCTCGGCATCCGGCATGTCTTGTGCGCTCCCCTGCGCCTCGTGCGGTATGTCGAGCGCGCGGAAGACAGGAACGAGGACAAGATCGTCGGCGTGCTGTATCTCGACAGCCGCGAGCGTGGCGCGCTGCGGTCGCACTCCGCGCGCACGGCGCTCGAGACCCTCAGCATGGAAGCGGCGGTCGCCATCGAGAACGCGCGGCTGTATCGAGAAGCGCTCGAGCGCGCCACACTGGATCAGGAGCTGAAGGTGGCCGCGGCGATTCAGCAGTCGCTGCTTCCCGCGTCGAACCGAAGCGGCCGGTTCTTCAGCACCGCCGGCACCTCGGTCCCCTGCCGGTCGGTGGGCGGTGACTTCTTCGATTACGTGGACCTCCCGAGCGGCCAGTTCGGATTCATCCTCGGCGACGTCGCCGGCAAGGGACCGCCGGCGGCGCTGCTCGCGGCGGCCTTGCTCGGCAGCTTCGGCTCCGAGGCGACCTATCAGACGCGTCCGGCGCCGCTCGTGACGCGGCTCAATCTCAACCTGTTCCGCCGGAAGATCGACGCCCGGTTTCTCACCGCCTTCTACGGCATGCTCGGCCCCGATGGCTCGTTGACCTACACCAACGCCGGGCACAACGCGCCGGTGCTCGTCGGCGCCAGCACGGTCCGGCGGCTCGAGACCGGCGGCACGGTGCTCGGCCTGTTCGAGCACGCGTCGTACGACGAGGACACGGTGACGCTCGCACCCGGAGACGTGATCATCGCGTTCAGCGACGGGGTGAGCGACGCGCTCAACGAAGCCGGCGAGGAGTACACCGAGGAGCGGCTGCTCGCGTCGGTCCACGCTCATCGCGGCAAGTCACCGCAGGCCCTGCTCGACGGCCTGCTGGCTGACGTGCACGGCTTCTGCGGCGAGGCGACGCCGAGCGACGACGTCACGCTGGTCGTCGTGCGATACGAGGGAAATCAGGTATAGTCCGAGTCCGGAGGAGGAGCATGAAGATCGAGCAGCGCACCGCGGGACACGTCGCCATCGTCAAGGTCACGGGCGACATCACGTTGAACAAAGGGGGCGACGTCCTCCTCAAGGACAAGGTCCAGAGTCTCATTCAGCAGGGCCAGAAGAATATCCTGCTCGATCTGAGTGACGTGTCGTACGTCGACAGCGCGGGGCTCGGCGAGCTCGTGCAGGCATACGCCACGACGAAGAACCGCGGTGGCGCGCTCAAGCTCCTGAGCGTCACCAAGCGGCTCAAGGATTTGCTCGTCGTGACGAAGTTGTTGACCGTTTTCGACACGTTCGACGCCGAATCCGACGCCATCGCGAGCTTCGGATCCGCGACCTGAATAGAATTGCGCCGGCAGCAAATGCTGCGAGCCTGATTTGATGCCGATCTCGCGAGGAAGACCGATGTCCTCGAACGCGAGTTGAGGACCCAGCGTTCCGCGATGGATCGCCTCAAGGACATCGGTGCGCCGCCGCCACGCCGCTCGAAGCCTCCCACCGTCAGCAGACCCAAGTCCGTATAACGATCGTCTCCGCGCCTGCAGGCGCATGCGTCAGCGTGGGCGGACGGAACCGTTGAGCAGGCGGCGGAGCTCCTGGACGATCAGGTCCAGCGCGCACGGCTTCATCAGCACGCGGAGGATGCCGGCGCGCCGGAGGCGATCGGTCTGCTCGAGGTATTCCGAGCGACCGGTGACGGCGACGATCGGAACCGTGTGGGCCGGGTCGGCCTCGTGGAGCGCGCGGCAGAACTCGAAGCCGTCCATCCCGGGCAGCGCGAGATCGGTCAGGATCGCATCGGGGCGCAGCGACTGCGCTTTCTCGAGCGCCTGAAATCCGTTGTGCGCGTCGGCGGTACGAAATCCAGACTGGCTCAGGTAGTCGCGGTACATCACGCGGGTACTGAAATCGTCTTCGACGATGAGGACGAGGGGGTGGCCGTCCATGGCTCGGTGCCGATGCCTGGAGTCGTGCCGTCCATCCCTGACCCAGGCGGCCGTCCGGGAGGCCGGCCGCTCCCGCGCGACCTGCTGCAGGTCGTCTGGCGTATCGACATCGGTGAGCGCATCCAGGAGTGACACGCGGAGCCCCGCGAGCGCGGCAGCCGTCGTCGTCTGCGCCAGCACCGCGTCGCTCCCCCACTCGATTCCGTCGAATACCGGTGGCACCCGCGTGGCGCCGATCAGGTAGTACCCGCCGTCGGCGGCGGGACCGAGCACGAGCGCGTCGGGATCGCGATCGAGTATCTGGAAGGCCGTTTCGACAATGGCGGGCGTCATCGCCGGCAGGTCCGATCCAATCAACACGACCGCGCGAGACCCTGCGTCGAGCAGCGCGACAAACATGCGTTGCATCCGCTCGCCAAGCGTGCCGTCAGATGAGCCAGGGAGTTGCGGGATGACGTCGACGTCCGGCGCGACGAGCGCCGCGACCTCGCCGCAGCCCGACGGGGGCGTGACGGCCACGACGCGAGAGACTCCGGGCGCCGCCGTGCCGTCGAGAGTATCGAGCAGCAGCGCCGTCAGCAGGCGTGGATCCGGTGCGCATCCGAGCGCCTCGAACAGGCGGGTCTTGCCGCCTGAGGAGGGCGCGCGGGTCAGGACCGCGACAACGCGCGCGCCCGCAGCATCCACCATAGACGGAACCCGAGCAACACGCAGAGCGCCAGCGCCCACAACCGCGGCTCGCGGATGTCGGCCTTCACCCCCCACCAGAAATGCACGACCGCGGTGATCGCGGCAACATACACCAGGCGGTGCAACTGCTGCCATCGCCGTCCCAGGCGCCGAATCATCCCCGCCGTGGACGTGATCGCGAGCGGCAGCAGCAGCACGAACGTCACCATCCCGATGGTGATGAAGGGACGTTCGAAGACGTCCACGATCATGGTCTGGACGTCGAAGAACTTGTCGACGACCGCCCAGGTGAGCAGGTGGAGGCAGGCGTAGAAGAACGAGAAGAGCCCGAGCATCCGCCGCAGGCGTATGAGCTCGTTCCAGCCAGTCAGGCGGCGCAGCGGCGTCACGACCAGCGTGATGACGAGCAGCATCACGGCGGCGTCGCCGGTTGCGTGCGTGATGAACTCGATGGGATTGGCGGTGAGGTTGCCCGTGTAGGCGCGGTACGCGAGCCGCGCGGCGGGAATGAGCGCCGCCGCGAAGGCGATTCGCGTGAGGAGGACAATCCGCGTCAATAGTTTTTGCGGAGGTCCATTCCCGAATAGAGCGACGCCACCTGGTCGGCGTAGCCGTTGAACATCTCGGTCTTCCGGCGGCGGAACTCGCCAAGCCGGCGCTCGGTCGCCTGGCTCCAGCGCGGGTGGTCCACCATCGGATTCACGTTGGCGTAGAAGCCGTATTCACGCGGCGCCGATATCTGCCACGTGTTCACCGGCTGCGTATCGGTGAAGCGGATCTTGACGATCGACTTGATCCCCTTGAAGCCGTACTTCCAGGGGGTGACGAGCCGGATCGGGGCGCCGTTCTGGTTCGGCAGCACCGAACCGTACAGGCCGACCGCGAGAATGGACAACGGATGCATCGCCTCGTCCATCCGCAGCCCTTCGACGTACGGGTAGCGGATGATCGGGATGCGCTGCCCCGGCATCCGGCCCGGGTCCATGAGCGTGGTGAACTCGACGAACTTCGCACTCGGCTGCGGCTGGAGGGTCTTGATCACGTCGGCGAGCGGCACGCCGATCCACGGCACGATGATCGACCAGGCTTCGACGCACCGCATCCGATACACGCGCTCTTCGAGCGCATACGGCTTGATGAAGCTGTCGATGTCGTAGGATCCCGGCGTCTTGACGAGTCCCTCGACGCGGATCGTCCACGGACGCGGGTTGAACCTGCCCGAGTTGGCCTTCGGATCCTCTTTCTCAGGGCCGAACTCGTAGAAATTGTTGTACGACGTGACGTCGTCGTAGCTGTTCGGGGCTTCCGTCGTGCTGAGCGGACTCTTCTTCACGTTCGGCAGCCTGGCGAGGTTGCCCTGCGCGCTGACGGGCGTGGAGAACGGTGAAGCGATCGCTGCTGCGGCACCGAGCGCCGCACCAGAGGCCGCCTGGATGAACTCCCGCCGTCTCAGGTACAGCGCCCTCGGGGTAATCTCCGAATAAGGAATGCCGCCACCCTTTTTCGTCAGCATTCGCTGATTATAGGAGATATGCCCTGGCTGAGCGTCGTAATCCCCGTCCTGGACGATGTGGCCGCCGCCGAGCGATTGATTCGCCAGATTGAGCCGGATCCGCAGGTCGAGGTGCTGATCGTGGATGGAGGCTCCGATGCCCGGCTCGACCGCGTGGCCGACTCCCGGCCGGGCACGCGCGTGCTGCGCACCTCCGCCGGACGCGCGCGACAGATGAATGCCGGCGCGCGCGAGGCCGCCGGCGAGTGGCTGCTCTTTCTTCACGCCGAGCCGGCGGAACGGGAGCCTCGACCTCACCTACCTGACCCGCGTCTGCGAGCAGATTGGCGAGGTCATCCGCGACAAGCCCGCCTATCACGTCGTCGTCATCCGCAGCACCGTGCTGCCAGGCACGACGCACGGCACCGTCATCCCCGCGCTCGAAGCGGCATCGGGCAAGACGTACGGCGAAGGGTTCGGCGTGTCGGTGAATCCCGAGTTCCTTCGCGAGGGATCCGCGATCAAGGACTTCCGCCACCCGCCGCTGACGCTCGTCGGCCATAACCACGCGGCGGACGCGGCGCCCACCAGGGCGCTCTACGACCACGTCGACGCACCGCTCTACACCGCGCCGATCCGCGTCGCCGAGATGATCAAGTACACGAGCAACACCTGGCACGCGGTCAAGGTGACGTTTGCCAACGAGATCGGCAACGTGTGCAAGAAGATGGGCGTGGACAGCCATGAGGTGATGGACATCTTCTGCAAGGACGACAAGCTGAACCTCTCGCCGTACTACATGAAGCCCGGGTTTGCGTTCGGCGGCTCGTGCCTGCCGAAGGACGTGCGGGCGCTGCAGTACCGCGCGAAGGAACTGGATCTCGAACTGCCCCTGATCAATTCGGTGCTCGGAAGCAACCGGATGCAGGTGCAGCACGCGATCGACCGGATCGTCGACACCGGCAAGCGGAAGATCGGGCTGTTCGGGTTCAGCTTCAAGGCGGGCACCGACGACCTGCGCGAATCGCCGCTGGTCATCATGGCGGAGGCGCTGCTCGGCAAGGGCTACGATCTCTCGATCTACGACCGCAACGTCTCGCTGGCGCGGCTGGTGGGCGCGAACAAGCAGTACATCGAGGAACAGATCCCGCACCTGTCGCGGCACCTGTGCGACACCCTCGATGAAGTCATCGACCAGGCAGAAGTCATCGTGGTGGGCAACGGCGCACCCGAATTCTCGGAGGCGGTTGCGCGCTGCCGGCCCGACCAGATCGTGATCGACCTGGTGCGGATCCCCCTGGACTTCAGCAAGGTCCAGGCGCAATACGACGGGATCTGCTGGTAGGGTGGCCGGGGTCAGTTGTCAGTTGTCAGTTGTCAGTGGTCAGTTGTCAGTTGTCGGAAGGCAACGAGTCGGCTTGAGGCATCTGACAACTGGTATCTGGCAACCGACAACCGACAACCGACAACTGACAACCGACAACCGACTTATCTCACCTCGCGCCAGTCGCGCCTTCGGGCCACCTCACGCGCGAAACAGCTCTCGGCGCGGCTTTCCGCTTCGCGTTGCGCGGCGACGGACACCGCCAGCGTCAGCTCGGCGTCGGATGGACACTTGACCCGCGCTGACGACGCCTGCGGGGCGCCCGCCGGCCGGGCGCCGTAATAGCGCGCGGCCCCCACCCGGATCCACAGCGGGCGCTCGGCATAGGTCGCGGCAACGAGCAACTCGGCGACGGCGACGCGCAGCGCCACCTCGACGCCGTCGCGCTGAACCAGCACCGCGGCCGGGGCCAGATCGATCGAGGTGCCCTGCGCCATCGCGCTCACCCACCACGGACGGCCTGTCGCCACCCTGAAGCTGTCGAGCGTGTCGTGAAGCCTGATCGTGATCGGCGCCACCGAGGTACCCAACACCCTGGTCAGCTCGCCATGCGCACGCGCGGCCATCTGCTCGAGATCGGCGGCGGCCACCGGCGATCCGGCCGGCACGCGCACGGTGATGCCGCTGGCGCGACCGACGATCGCGGCAGGCGATGCAGCCGCGGCCGCAGGCGCTTTCGCGATCGTCCCCTCGAGACGCGTCAGCGCGAGGCCGGGATAGTACTGCGCGAGAATCGAAGGGACGCTTTCACCGCGCGTCGCGCGCCGCCCGGCGCCGATCACGCAGAGGCCCACGCCGTGGCCGAATCCCCGGCCGGTGAACTCCAGCCGGTTGCCGCGCCGCCTCATGGAGAACGCCGTACTTCGCAACTGGGTGGCGCCGACCGCCAGCCTGAACTGGCTGCCGGAAATCGTGTCGGGCCTGAGTCCCCTGAGGTGCAGCCGTTCCACGCGGCCCGACCGGTTTCGCTCGTCGATGGTCACCTCGCGAAGTCGCTCACCCTGGAAGCCCACTTTCGCCAGCGCCTGCTGGACGTCGCCGAGGCGCACCGCCATCGTCCACGGCACGTCGTCGGCGTGGACGTCGTCGGCCTTCGACTGCAGGTAGGGAAACGCCAGCTCGGGCCACACCTGCGACGCCTCCTCCGAGCGTCCGCCGCACGAGGCGGAGTAGAAGATTTCCGCCGCCTCGCCGCGCCAGGTCAGGATCCGCCCCGCCGTGGCGAGCGTCGCGCGGCGGCTCGCCGGCGTCGCCGCGCGCGGCACCTGGCAGTGCGTGGTGTCGCAGAGGTCATACCCGTCGCGGCCGTGCCGGTCCAGGTTCGCCAGCGCGTAGGTACGAATCGCGATCGCCAGAGCCTGCTGCGCCGCCTCGGCGGCTCGCGGCTCGCCCTCCCCCGCCACCACCCGCGCCACATAGACCTCGAGGGGCAGCAGCGTGACACGGCCGTCGGTGGCCAGCGCCCCCACGCGAATCGTCCGCCTGCCGCTGGCCGACTCGAGATCGGTATCGGTGACGTCGGCCTGCCCGAAGGCGCCGCCGAGCGGAACGATAACCGAGACGATTAATGTGAGGACGCCCAGGCATATGCGGGGCGAGCCTTTACGGCTCGCCTCGCGGACCGTGAAGGTCCGCGCCGCATCGAGCGGGGTATTCACAGCTTGCGCTTGCACCCGGGACGGCAGCGGCACTGGATCACCTGATCGCCGTCGGTGTGGTAGTCGTACGTCAGCTCTTCGCCGGCCTCGATGTTGCGCGCCGCGCAGATCCAGATCGTCTTGCCGATGACCCGGCTGTAGCAGTTCGGCTTGCAGGCGTGGTTGATGAACCGCGCGTCGTTGCCGCCGACGTGCGCGTCGCGCACCCAGCGGCGGTTCACCGTGAAGACCCAGATCTCGCCGCGCTCGAGGTACTTCGTCTCTCGCTTCAGGCTTTCCTTGTGATCGATCAGTTCACCGGCGTAATCGATGATCCGCCTGTTCTTGTTGATGGGCTCACGTGCGAAGACGCCCCATCCATGTAACTTCGAACGGCGGCGTTTGACCTTTGGGAGTGTGCGAACGTCAGACATGCAGGCAGACAGGATAGCAAATGCTCCTGCCTGCCTGCCCGATCGGTCAGGAGTGCGAGACCTCTGCGACCACCTCGTCCGACTGCTTCTGTTCCTTTTCGAAGTGCTTGGTCTCTTTCTTTCCGAACTCCGTCTTCGCCCAGTCGTCTTCGAACACCTCGGTCATCCGCTTGACGATTTTCGGGTCGCGCGTGATCAGGCCGACCTCGCGGCGCGCGTCGAGCTCGAGGGCGCGGAGGCTCTGGCTCCCGACAAATGCGGCGTCGCCGTCGCGAATTATCGCGCGGACGTGCAGTCGCTTGCCCGGGAATTTCTGCACCCGGAGATCGGCGCCGCGCTTGCCCACCTTGCCCATGATGCGAACGTCCACGCCTGCCTTCGCGCGCTGGGCGAGCAGGCGGATCATCTGGGTGTCGCTGACCTTCGGGTCGTAGATCGACAGCGACTTCTTCGCGCGCTTGATGAACGTGGCCAGCTCTTCGCGGGAGTTCTCGGGACTGACGACGAGGCAGTCCGGGGCCGGCTCGAACTCCTGGCGCATGGCGTCGGCCTCGAACAGCCGCAGCGCCTCGGACACCGCCTTTGGGTCCTTGGTGACCACGCCGAAGCTGCGGCTCTCCATGTCGATCTCGGTGTAATTGAAGCCGTAGACGTGGAGCTCCTCGCGGTCGACGATCATCACCTTGCCGTGATAGCGAACCCAGTCCCCGCCCGACCGGCTCACGCTGATCCCCTTCTCCAGCATCCGAAGCTCGAGTTGGCGCAGCCGCTTCTCTCCGCCTGAATTGGTATGGGCGATGAGCGTGCGGACGGCGACGCCCCGGGTGAACGCAGCGCCGAGGGCCTTTTCGATCTCCTTCAGGTCGAAACGAAAGATGAGCAGGTCGAGGCTCTTCGTCGCGCCCGCTATCGATTCGAGTAGTGGCGTAATCCCGTCTTCGGGCTGAACGATCAAATCCATCGGCGATCCTCCGGCTCCAGCTCAGCCGTACCGGGTACGCCGTAAGTACTGAGGGGCCTCACGCGGTGAATCTATAGCAAAGATCTGGCCGAGTTAGGCTTCGGTCGAATGTCATGGGAAACCCGGGCAATTGCGCGGCGCGGGAATGAATTGAGGCGTGCAACGGCCGGCGCGGATGTATCAGCCGCCATCACTCGGCCGGTCACGCCAGACCTCGTCGGCCCTCCGCAGCGCCGCGTCCACACTGGTCAGGATGTTCTGTGCGCCGATGTGACGATGAAATTCGGCGTCCTCCATCAGCCGCGCGGGCTGCGAGAGCGCGCCGCACAGGAGCAGCGTCCTTCCCTGGCGCTTGAGGCCGTCGGAGAAGTCCTGGATGGCGCGGAGTCCGGTCGCGTCGATCGCCGTCATGTTGCGAAGGCGGAGGATCACGATCGGCGTCAGCTCGCCAGGGTGGCCAAGAAGGTTGGTGAGCTTGTCGGTCGCGCCGAACAGGAACGGGCCGTGGATGCGGATAATCGTGACGTATGGCGGAATCGGCTTGTCCTGCAGGATGTGCGCCCGCCCGCGCTCCACGTAGTCGCGCGTCACGCGCGACACGGTCGTGGTCATCGACACGCGACGGATGAAGAGCAGCGCGGCGAGAATCATGCCGAACTCGACGGCCACCGTCAGATCCGCCAGCACGGTCAGCGCGAACGTCACCATCCACACCAGGCGATCGGTCCAACCCTGCCGCCACAGCTCGCCGATCTCGTGCCACTCCCCCATGTTGTAGGCCACGACCATCAGCGTGGCGGCGAGGACGGCCATCGGAATGGTGGACGCGAGCGGCGAGGCGAACATCAGGATGACAAGCAATACGAGCGCATGGATCAGCCCGGCGACCGGCGTTTTCGCGCCGGCGCGGATGTTCGTGGCGGTTCGCGCGATCGCGCCCGTTGCGGGGAGCCCGCCGACGAGCGGTGAGGCGATGTTGGCGATGCCCTGCGCGAACAGCTCGACATTCGAGTTGTGCTTGGTGCCGGTCATGCGGTCGGCCACCACTGCCGACATCAGGGATTCGATGGCGCCCAGGACGGCGACGGTCAGCGTGGGAGACAGCAGCGTCAGGATCAGCTCCGGCCGGAACCGCGGTATCCGGATCTCCGGCAGGCCTGATGGAATGCCGCCGAACCTCGTGCCAATGGTCTCGAGCGGAAGCTGCAGGAGACTGACGACCGCCGTGCCGGCGACGAGCGCGACGACATAACCCGGCACGCGCGGCGCCAGGCGGTTCCAGACGAGGATGAGTGCGAGGACGCCGACGCCGACGATCGTCGTCGCCGTCGACGCCGCATAGGCGTGCTCCGCAAGCACGCGGATGCGCGCGATGAACTCTCCTGGCACCGGCTCGTCGAGCGCGATGCCGAACAAGTCCTTCAACTGGGTGCTGGCAATGACCAGCGCGATACCGTTGGTGAAACCAATGACCACGGGCCGCGGTATGAACCGGACTGCGGTGCCGGTGCCGGTCAGTCCCATGATGGCGAGGATGACGCCGGCCATCATGGTGCACATGAAGAGACCGTCGACCCCGTGCTGCGCGACGATTCCCGCCACCACGACCACGAAGGCGCCGGTGGGCCCGCCGATCTGGACGTTCGAGCCCCCGAGCGCCGAAATGATGAAACCGGTGACGATCGCGCAGTAGACGCCGGACTGGGGCGTCATGCCTGAGGAGATTGCGAACGCCATCGCCAGCGGGAGCGCGACGAGGCCCACGGTCACGCCGGCAAGCAGGTCGGACGTGAAGGTCCGGACCGAGTAGCGGCGGAGCGCGATGACCGAGGCCGGCAGGAACTTCCGCTTCATTCGAGTCTCCAGAGCCACGCGGCGCCGCGCACGCCGCTCGCGTCGCCGTGTTGCGCCCGAACCAGCTTCGTCAGATGCGGCACGGACCCTCCTTGATGCGGCGCGGACCCTTGCCCCTCGACGACGCTCGGGGCGAGCGGTCCGCGATTGAAGATGTAGGCGTCCCACAGCCGCGGAACGTTCGTGTACAGCCGCTCGATGTTCGACATGCCGCCGCCGAGGACGATGACGTCGGGATCGAGGACGTTGATGATACTGGCGAGCCCACGCGCCAATCGCTCTTCGTACTGCAGGAGCGCGGATTCTGCCAGCCGGTCGCCGCGAGCGGCCGCGGCCACGATCGCGGGCGCCGCCTCCCGCCGTCCGCTGCGCTGCTCGAAGTCCCGGGCCAGGCCCGGGCCGGAGAGGAACGTCTCGATGCAGCCGTGGCGGCCGCAGTAACACGACGGACCGGGCCGCTCCTCGTCACGGGGCCACGGTAACGGATTGTGGCCCCACTCCCCGGCGATCGCGTTCGGTCCGGTCAGCACCTCACCGCGGACGACGATCCCGGCGCCCACGCCGGTACCGATGATCGCGCCAAACACCACGCCCGCACCGGCGGCCGCGCCGTCGGCCGCCTCGGACACGGCAAAGCAGTTGGCGTCGTTCGCGATGCGCACTTCGCGATCGAGCCGGCGCTGAAGATCGGCCAGCAGCGGCTCGCCGATGAGCCAGACGGAGTTGGCGTTCTTCACCAGTCCGGTAGTGAAGGACATCGCACCGGGGATCCCGACCCCGACCGACCCGCGCAGGCCGACGCGCTCCTCGAGTCTCTCCACCAGCGACACCACCGCGTCGACCGTCGCCGGATAGTCATCGCGCGGCGTTTCAACCCGCAGCCTCAGGATTTCGTCGCTCCCGTCGAGCAGGATGCCCTCGATTTTCGTGCCGCCCAGATCGATCCCGATGCGAACGCGATCGCTCATTGGTAGTACTGCTTGTACATCCCTCTTCTGAACAGCCACCCGCCGAGCGGTCCGAGCCAGTTGAGGACGTGGTGCATGTATCCGAGGTCCATCATCTCGATGAGGTTGCCGTCGAAGTCCTTCGCGAAGAAGAACGTGTGGCCGCGCGGCGATCGCTCAGGCTTGCTGACGCACTCGACGCCCTTGCTCTGCAGGTAGTCGTACCACCGCTGCGTATTCCGCACGTTGAACGAGATGTGCGTGAGGCCGACGCGATTCCACGGAATCGACTCCGCCGGCAACTGCGGCTGAAACTCGAAGATCTCGAGGACGGCGCCGCCCGGCACGCGGATCCATCCGATCTTGCAGCGCGGCGCCGTCCCGTCCGGGCCCGCATTGACGCCGAAAAAGCTCCGGACACGGTCTGGCGGCGTGTCGGCGACGCCGACCAGCGGGCAGCCGAAGACGTCCCAGTAGAACTTGACGGCGTTGTTGAAGCTGGACACGGTGATGCCGCAGTGGCTGAAGGATCGAGCTTTCACAGGTGGGTGTCCTTGATGTGATCCGCGACTCGCAGCGCCTGCGCCGCGATTGTCAGGCCGGGATTGACCGCCGCGGACGACGGAAAGAACGACGCGTCGACGACGAAGAGATTATCGATGTCGTGGGTACGGCAGAAGGGGTCGAGCACCGACTCGCGCGGATCCGTGCCGAAGCAGAGCGTGCCGCACTGGTGGGTGGTGTTCTTCTCCTTGTGCGAATGCGCGACCACGACCCAGAAGCCGAGCCGCCTGAGGATCCGCCTGGTCTCTTTCACGAGACGGTCGTGCGCCGCGACGTTGTTGGGCCGGTACGACAGGCGAATGCGGCCGTCGGGTTCGACGGTGACGCGATTCTCGCGTCGCGGCAGGTCTTCGGAGATCGCCAGCCAGTCGACGCCGCGCGACACCCACGCCTCGTACGCCCACAGCGGAATCCAGGGCACCACCGTCTGCGCCATCACGCCGTGCGTCCGGCCTTGCGACTGGATCTGTCCCAGCGGAAAGCGCGAGTCCGGCCCCCGCAGGTAGAAATCGTTGATCGCCACGGTCTTCTGGAAGACGGTCGCGTTGGTCCGAAACGGATGAAACCCCTGCATCATCGTCGCGAGGTGCGCCATGTAGCGGCTGCCGACGAGCCCCGACGAGTTCGCCAGCCCCTTCGGATGCGCCTCGTTCGCCGACCGCAGCAGCAGCGCCGCTGAGTTGACGGCGCCGCACGACACGATGACGATCGGCGCCTCAACGCGAATCGTCTCGCCGTTGCGCTCGACGTCAACCGCCTCCACCTTCCGGCCGCTGCCGTTGGTGATGAGACGCCGGGCCAGCGCGTTGGTCCACAACGTCACGTTCGGCTGCTGCATCGCCGGACGCACGCAGCAGACATCCGCATCGCTCTTGGCGTGCACCTTACATGGAAACGAGTTGCACGTGTTGCACAGGATGCAGCCGTCGGGCTCGCCGGGCCTGAGGAGACCGAGCGGCAGCGGCGACGGATGCAACCCCTGGAGGCGCAACTGTTCCACCAGCGTGGCCATCCCCGAGGCATGCGCAATCGGCTCGTACGGGTACGGCGCGCGCGCGCCTTCGGTGGGATCGATCCCGTGCTGTCCGCGGACGTGGTACAGGCGCTCGGCGCGCTCGTAGTAGGGCTCGAGCGTCTCGTAGTCGATCGGCCACGCGGGAGAGACGCCGTCGACGTGCTCGATCTCCTTGAAGTCCTGCCGGCGCAGGCGGTAGAGGACGCTGCCCCAGAACTTCGTGTTGCCGCCGACCGAGTAGTGCGTATACGGCAGGAACTCCCGGCCCCGCTCGTCGAGCCAGCGTTCCGAGTTGCGGTACCGCAAGTGCTTCCAGACGGCCTCCGGGCTCCAGTTCTCGTCTTCCTGCGGCACGAAGCCGCCGCGCTCGAGGATGAGGATGCGGGCGCCCGAGGCCGCCAGCGCGTGAGCGATGGTGCCGCCGCCGGCGCCGCTCCCGATGATGATGACGTCGTATCGCTCGTTCGGCATCGGCGTCGGCGTCGGTATCGGCAAGGCTCAGCAGACCGCGAGGCTGGAGTAGATCTGGTCCATCAGCCGCTGGTCCTCGATGGCCCGCTCGAGGCTCATCTCGGGATCGCTTCCGGTGCGGACCGCGCGCGCGAAGTCCCGATACATCGCCTGGTAGCCGCGGATGTCGCGGACGCCAGGGAAGATGACACGCGGCAGCCCCTTGCCCCTGACCACGATGAACGCGCCGTTGGACTCGAAGGTGATGATGCCGTCGCGGCCAAAGAGCTTCGACAGCCTGGCGCCGCGGAGGAGCGAGGGAATCTCGCGCGAGTAGTGCAGCGACCCGACCGCACCGTTGTCGTAGCGGAAGGCGACCATCATGCTCTTGATGCGTGTGTCCGGCCCCTGACGCGACGGCGATGGACGGTATCCCTGCGCGCTCGTGATCGCCGGCCCGAGGCTCCCGGCGAGGTGCAGCCAGTGGATCCCTTCCTCGAAGAACGCGTCGCCACCGGCCATCGTCTCGTCGTTGCGCCAGTCGTCTGCGGCCTTGAGCTTCTTGGCGATCGTCGAGAAATGGCCGAACACCATGTCGCCGATGACACCTTCGGCAAGCAGCCGCCTCAGGCGTACCGCGAGCGGCTTGTAGTGATCGTTTTCGCCGACGAGGACCACGCGGCGTGCGCGGTCGCGTGCCTGCAGCGCCGTCTGGTAATCCTCCATCCGCAGGTACGCGGGCTTCTCCACCAGGACGTGCTTGCCGGCGCCGAGTGCCTGGAGGGTCAGATCGAGATGAAACCGCGGCGGCACCGCGACCACCACCGCCTCGATCCGCGGGTCCTCGATTGCGGCCGAATAATCCGAATAACTCCCCGCCCCGCCGTGATCCCGGCAGAAGGCGTCCGCCTTCGCACGGTCGCGGCTCGCGTAGCTACACACGATGTCGCCGCTCAGGGAACGGAGATTCCGGCTATGTACGCGCGTGATGAATCCGCAGCCCAGGAAGGCTATACGCAGGGGTTCGGGCATCGAGCAGAACCATCATAGCGGTCGGGCCTGTCGAAGGACCAGACCGCCATACGCTACGTAGAGGCGGACCTTCCCTGTCCGACGCAGCTCGAAGAGCGAAGTCGGAAGGTCCGCCTGGCAGCGCTCGGCAACCAGCGCCGCCATGTCGCTCCGAAAAACCCATGGGTCCACCCTCGATCGACCAGTATTCGATGAACGGATTTTTCTCCGGACATGACGGCACTGGCCGCCGAGCCTGAGGCGGCTTCACGACCTCCTCGCTTCACCCACGCGGAATGGCGTTGGCGCACGCGATCACGAGCCGTGCCAGACGGCCACGTCGAGTTTCTACGTCTGACAGAGCCGGCGGCGGAACTCGCTCAACGATACCTGGCCGAGCGAGTGTTGGGGCCAGGGATGCTGGCGGACGCCGAGCACATCGCGATGGCTTCGGTCGCACGCGTGGATGTGTTGGTGAGCTGGAATTTCAAACACATCGTCAACTTGCAGCGAATTCATGGTTACCGTGACGTGAACCGTCGGCTGGGGTATCCGGCCCTCGAAATTCGTACACCCCGGGAGGTCCTCGGCGATGAGTAATCCAGTCGCGAAGGTCGTCGATGCCGTGCAAATCATGCGCGACGCACGGGCCGATATCAGTGCCCAGATTGCGTCGATGTCAGTTGACGAGCAGAACGAGTGGTTGCGCGCGAACCCGCCAACTGATCCGACGCTGCTCCGATTGTTCACACTGGCTGCCCAGCAAGGCGCTGCACCCGACGAACCGCACCGCTGAACCTGTTGCATTCGCGACGCCATCATGCGCGGCTCGCGGCTGAGCGCCATTCCGGCGCCGCAGTGTAGACCGACGAGCGTGGCGCGCCGCGTTCGGCGTGCCGGGCTGTGGCCGCCGGCGCGCAGCGCCGGCGGCCACGGGCCGGCATGCCGAATGCGGCGCAGTTCCCGCGCCGGGATTGTGAGTGGACTTCGGCCCGGGACGCGGGTATCTTCTGCTTGGCTCTGGATAGCCGGGTTGCGCGAGCTAACTTTTCCGTGGGGTGAGCGATGAGTCAGGACAACGGCAAGCTGAAGATCGTGCCTTCAACGCATTCAGTCATCATCATCAACCAGCCGATGGTCCGGGACTATTCCACAGGGGGTGGACACGGCCCCGAAGACACCCTCGTCGAAGGCGACGATCGCATCGTCACCAAGAAATGGCAGGGCTACCCGCCGGTGAATCTCAACGTGGTGGGAAAGGCGAACGCGCCGCTCCCCGAGGTCGCGATACCGCGATTTATCGGCACAGCGCTGTACGCCACCCGCGTGCAGTTTCCCAACATGCTGCACTGCAAGCTTCTCGTCAGTCCCCATCCACGGTCGCGGGTTCGTGGACTGGACGTGTCGGCCGCGGAGCGGATGCCGGGCGTCGCCTACATCCTGACGTCTCGAAACGCCCCGGCGACGTTTCCGATGCCGGTAGACCTCAATTACGCGGGCGCCATGGTCGCGATCGTCGCGGCTGACACCGAAGATCAGGCCGAGGATGCCGCGGAGGCCATCAAGGTCGACTACGAAGTGCTGCCGTTCGCGGCGACGCTCGCCCAGGTGATGCAGCCGAACGCACCGGTCCTCCGCGAAGGCGGCAACCAGACCCGCCTGGGGCGTCCCGGTCAGCCCGGCTATGACGCCACCGTCACCCGCGTGCTCCAGTACGGTGATGTCGAGCAGGGGTTTCGAGAGTCCGCCGTGGTTCGGGAGTTCACCTACTACTTCGGAGGCGCGCGCCCGGTTCCGCTGCAGCCTGCCAGTTGCGTCGCCAAGTGGGATGGCGACCACCTGACGATCTGGGCCATGTGCCAGCGCATCTATCCGCAGCGAAGGGAACTGGCCGAAGGCCTGGGCATCGACGAGTCGCGCATTCGATTCATCGACAAGTGGAATGGCGGCACCTTCGGTCCCGATACCGGATCCGGACGGTTCCAGGTGTTCATTTCACACATCGCAAAGATGACGGGCCGGCCCACGAAGATCGCGCTCCCGAAGGACCACGAGCTCGCGCAGATGTCGGTGAAGCCGGAGACCATTACGCGGTTCAAGGTGGGGGCGACGAAGGAGGGCAAGATCATCGCCTGCCAGCGCGAGTACTTCATGGCGTCCGGCGCCACCAACACACGCAGCGCGGGAGGCGGCCGTTCAGAGCTATACCTGCATATCGTGCCGAACTGGAAAGAAATCGGCCACAACTACATGACCAACTCGCAAATCATCGGAGCGTCGCGTAGCAACGAACAGCAGGAATTCAAGTTCGCCTGGGAAAGCATGATGGACGAAATGGCGGAAGCCATGGGGATGGACCCCGTCCAGTTCCGCCTCCTGAACATCCAGAAACCTGGGACCCGGGTTTCGTACGAAGCGGGAGGTCCCACCATGACGCCGATGCCGGAGGGCGAAAAGGACACGCTGACCTACGATTCGTACGCATCGCTCGAGGTGCTGCAGGAGGGCGCGAAGGTCATTGGATGGAACCAGAGAAATCCCGTGCCCGGCGGCAACCCCGGACGGTTCAAGAAAGGACTGGGCGTCGCGAATTCCCAACACCATGCGGGCCGCGTAGGGTACCGCGAGGGAGAAGTCGGTTTTGAACGGATCATGGCGGAAAACGCCGCGGGCGGCGGTGCGTTCGAAGGCGCTGGGGCCGGCGCTCCCTACAACGCGGTGGTGGAGTCGAGGGTGGACGGCAATGTCTACCTGCACTTCGCCCAGCCGGACAGCGGCACGAACCACGGCACGTCGATGGCGGCCCTGGTCGCGGAAATCCTCGGCTTCACCAGCCTGGCCCGTATGCGGGCGGTCTGGGGCGACACCGACCTGGCGCCATCGGCCCCGGGTTGGAACAGCGGTCTGACCACCCAGTTGCAGGGCGGGGCGTTGAACGCCGCTGCCGACAAGCTCCGGAAGGATCTGCTGACCCGCGCCTCGGCGCTGTTGAAGGTAGACGCAGCGGATCTGGACATCCGGGACGGGGTCATCTCGTCTCGCGCCAATCCCAGGAACCGCACCACTTTCGCCGCGCTGGCGAAGGCGAACGGCGGCGTCATCCGCATGCCGGGCGCAGCCGTGCATCCGGGCTCGATTGGCCGCGCCCTCAACCGGGGCGTCGGCGCATGCTTTGCGGAGGTCGAGGTCGACACGTGGACGGGCCATTGGCGCTTCCTGAGGTCGGCGTACTGCCATGACAGCGGCAACGTCATCAACCCGCTGCTCGCTGAAGGCGACATGACGGGTTCCCTGGCGCAGAGCTTACAAATGACCACCGACTCGATTCCAAACGACAAGGAATTCGCGGGCATCCGTCACTACAGCGTCGGCTATCTCTCCTACCGGCTGCCCACGATCATGGACCTGCCGGAACAGACCCAGGTTTTCGTGAACAGTCTGGAGCCGCGCTGGTTTTTTGGAACGAAAGGGTTCGCCGAGACGAGCATCGGGGCGGTACCGGGGGCGGTCGCGAACGCGATCTACAACGCCTGCGGGGTGCGGATTCGGGAGCATCCGATCACGCGCGAGAAGATCATGGCAGGGCTGAAGGCAAATCAGGCCAAGCCACGGGCGTAATGCGCTACAATTTACGGCGACATACGGCCACCGACTCGTCCTCTTAGGAGAGGCAATGCCGAATAAAAGCAACAGTAGACTCGCAATTCTCGCCGCCGGCATCGTCGCCGTAGGCATCGTGTCGTTCGGGCCGCGCGTCGGCGCCGCTCGGCTCGTGTCCATCCAGGAGACCCCGCTCGGCGACATGTGCGCGCTGCCGGAAGCTCCTTCGATGACCCGGGCGGAATGGCTGGAGCAGTGGCAGCAAGACCAGATGGTCCTGCAGCAGCCCGCCTTCAGGCCGACCGGACTGCTCGCGGCGCTGGCACAGGGCGTTCCCGAACGCCAGACCACGCCGGAACGGCGGCGGGTCGAGCAGCTTCCGGCGCTGCGGGAGATTACCCGGAAACCCGAGCCGCGCATCCTGGGCGATACGTATCCGACCTTCACGGCGATCGGCGTCTTCGCGCCGCTGAACCAGATCGTCATCCAGGATAACAACCTGTGGTCTACCTGGATCTTCAATCGCACGGACAATTCGGCCGCGCCGACGGCGCCTCCCACCAAGCCGAAGCGGGTCATCCAGGGTGATGACACCCACATTCAGTTCAACAACGGCATCTACATCGACCAGGAGAATGGCGACATCTACTCCGTCGAGTCGGACACCGGCGACAAGATGCTGGTGTTCAGCGTCGAAGCGGGCGGCAACGCGACGCCCAAGCGCCTGCTCCACACGCCGCACCGTGTCTACGGCATCGGGGTCGATGAAGCCCGCGACGATATCTACGTGACCGTCGAGAACCCGGCGGAAATCGTGATCTACAAGAAGGGCGCGCAGGGCGAGGACCAGCCGACCCGCCGGATTGCCGGCCCGCGCACCGAGCTCCACGCCCCGCACGGCATCGTCGTGGACGAGAAGAACCAACTGCTTTACGTGAACCACTGGGGCCAGGCGGCGGACTTCCGCACCCCGGGCACCGGTCAGTTCCTCGAGGCGGCTATCAACGTCTATCCGCTCGGAGCCGACGGCGACGTCGCGCCGATCCGCGTGATCTCGGGCAGCCGAACGCAGTTGAATTGGCCCGGCAACATGGCGCTCGACAAGGCGACCGGCGACCTGTTTGTCGCCAACGACATGGGACAGTCAGTGCTCGTGTTCACGGGGATGGCCTACGCGCGCGGCAACGTGCCGCCGACCCGCGTCATCAAGGGGGATCGCACCAAGCTGCTCAACCCGACTGGGGTGGCGGTGGACCACGAGAACAAGGAGCTGTGGGTCTCGAATCTGGGTAGCGCGTCGGCGGTCGCCTTCCCGCTGAACGCGAACGGCAACGTCGCGCCGCTGCGCGTCATCCGCGCCGCACCGGACGGCCACCGCAACCTGACGTTCGGCAGAACGACGGCGGTCGTCTACGACAGCAACCGCGAGGAGATCCTCACCCCGAATTGAGTGAACCATCCGCAGGTTGCGGCATTCGCCCGTGAGGCGAAGCAGAACGCCATTCCGACTCGCAAGATCGAAGGACAGCTCTCCCGTCTCGGCCGTACCGTCCACGACATGATGTTCGACGCCATCCACGACGAGCTCGTGGTTCCCAGCCCGTTCGCGCAGGCGGTGCTCACGTTCCGCGGCGGCGCCGACGGCGAGGAGCCGCCGATCCGCATCATCCAGGGACCCAGGACCCAGATCGTCGCCGAGCGCGGCATGGACAAGGTGACGATCGACGCGATCAACAACGAGATCTACGTCGCCACCAGCCTGGAGCGCGTGCTGGTGTTCGATCGCGAGGCGAACGGGGACGTGCCGCCGAAGCGCGTGCTGGGCGGACCGAAGACGCGGATCGACGGCTACGGCCGGCCGCCGATGCGCGTCGACAACAAGAACAACCTGCTGCTGATTGCCAACGGCACCTCCGAGATCCTGATCTTCGATCGGCTGGCGAGCGGCGACGTGCCGCCGAAGGCGGTGATCCCCGGGCCGTCGGGTATCTGGCAGTTCGAGGTCTTCAACGACATGATCGTCTACCCGCGCGGCAACAACATCGTCGCCTGGAGCGTTCACAACACCGGCGACGGCGCGCGGCCGCTGCTCAGCATTCCCGTCGACCTCGGCGCGCGCGCGGCGCAGCTCGGCATCGCGCTGAACCCCAAGTACAAGGAAGTGGTAATCGCGACCGGGCAAGGGAACGAGTTGCGGACGTTCCACGTGCCGGAGCTGTTCGACATGCCAGCTCCAACCCCCGCCTCGCGCACCGCCGCGCGATAGGCGGCCGCTTGAACCACGCTCAGTGCCGGTCCCTTCGGGGGCCGGCACTGAACCCCTGCAATACTTCCCCGATTACCGCATCCTCGTTTTGTCGATCCGCCAGACCTTCGTTCGACCAGGGCGAAGGCGGCCGCGTCGAAGAAGCGGCCGGAGAAGAGTTAGTCTTCAAGGATGATTGACGTCCTGGGCTTTGCCGCGGCCACGCTGACTACACTCGCCTTCCTGCCGCAGGTGTTGAAGTCGTGGAAGCGCCGCTCCGTGGACGACCTCTCGCTGGCGATGCTGGTGGCGTTGAATCTCGGGATCGTGCTCTGGATCGCCTACGGCCTGGCCATCGCGGCGGTCCCCCTCGTGGTCGCCAACATCGTCACGCTCGTGTTCACCGCGACACTACTGGGACTCAAGATCGGCGTCCGGCCCAGCCAGGGCTGATACACTTCCGCCCGCCCCTTCGGGGTGGCCGGCATAGACATGGGAAGGACATACCGCTAAATGGCTGAGACCGTTGAATTCAAGAGCAATGGCAATACCGCATCGGGATACCTGGCAACGCCCGCCTCGGGCTCGGGCCCGGGTGTGTTGGTGATCCAGGAGTGGTGGGGTCTCGATTCGGAGACCAAGCGGCAGACGGATCGCCTCGCCGCCGACGGCTTCGTCGCGCTGGCGCCGGATCTGTATCACGGCGAACTGGCGGGACATACCGAGATGGACAAGGCCGGCAAGCTGATGCACAGCCTGCCTCCCGATCGCGCGGGCCGCGACATGAGCGGCGCGATCGACTATCTCGCCAGCCACAAGGCCGTCACCGGCACAGGCATCGGCGTCGTCGGGTTCTGCATGGGCGGCATGCTGGCGTTCATCATCGCCGCCCATCGTCCCGACAAGGTCAAGGCCGTCGTGCCGTTCTACGGCTTTCCACAGGGTGACACGGAGCCCGATTGGTCGAAGCTCGGCGCCTCGATCAGCGGACACATGGCGGAGAAGGACGACTTCTTCCCGCCGGCCGCGGCTCGCGCCCTCGAGGCCAAGCTGCGCGCGATGGGCAAGGACGTCACCCTGACCGTGCATGCAGGCACCGGCCACGCGTTCATGGCGAGCCACAACGCGCTCGGCACGCACGATGCGGCCACGGCGCAGAAGATCTGGCCCGAGGTCGTGTCGTTTCTGAAATCGAAGCTTCAGTAGCGCGTCAGGTAATGGAACACCCTGGCCGGCCGGCCTCGACGACCAGCGAGCCGCCGGTCCGGATGGGCTGATTCGGCACCGCTACGCCCTGCAGGATCCTGAAGTCGGCCTGCAGGGCGCGGGGTGTCGCCGTGCAGGCGATGTATCCCCTGCGCGCGGCGTCGCACTTGATGTGGGGATTGTCAGGGACGCGTCTGTTCCCACTCGGGCGACACGTCACTGCCATCGCCGTTCGACGTGACCCCGATTCCAGGCCTGACACCTCGACGTGCACGCTGTGTCCCAGCTCAGGCCGCGCGAGCGTCGTCCCGGTGCGTGCGATCGTCCGGAACGCCGGGTCTGGCGCCACTTCCCAGCCGACCTCGACGTTCGCCATCGGCATCCCGCCGCCCTCGAGGGGCTTCGGCGCCAGCCGCGTCCAACAGAACGACGCCGTCGGGCAGTGGATCGCCCGATGCGACGCCCAGCGTGAAGGGATACGCGGCGAAGGCCGGGGCGGCCAGCAGGCGAACACCGTCGAGCGGCCGCGCGACCGCGCCGGCGCCAAGCACCCACGCGATCTTCAGCAGCTCGCGGCGAGACAGACCGGCCGGCGCGCGATCGTCGAAGCTCAGCGTCAATTGCGGCCTCAGTTCACCGGCGTTGGGAGCTCGATGTAGAAGATCTTGCTCTTCACCATAGTGTCGTTGCTCAGCTTGCGGCCCGCATCAAACGTCGCGGTGTCGACGAGGCCGAAGTCGTTGTCGTTGGCCACCGCCAGCACGTTGCCGCGCACGAGGGCAATGCCCTCAATCTTGTTCGGCAACCCGAGAGGAGTGAGATCGACCACCAGCGTCTTCAGCAAGAGGTTGACACCCTGGCTGGCCGGATTCTGCAGTGTTTCCAGCGCCGGGGTCGAGGCAACCGGCGAGGCGGCCACGGTATCCCAGGCACTGCCCAGGATGTTCGTGGCGCCCGACACGTCCACGCGGTAGACCTTGGCCGCCGTGTCGGTCCGTTCGTCAACGAGGAGCGACGTGGCGCTGATCGCGGACAGGCCCGAAATCTTCATCTCACCCGGAATGACAGGGCACCCGGCCGCCTGACCGAGGAAGGCGCAGACCTCGTCGAACTGGTACACGTACTCGCCCGTCACGCGTTCCGAGCCGATGTCGAACCTGAAGATCCGGACCATCCGTGAGAGTCGGCCCAGGGCTGTCGTCGGATAGTCGAGCGGACCCTGCATGGCGATGAAGAGCGTCGTCTCATCCGGCGTGATGGCGATGCCTTCGAAGCCGCGGTTCTGCCGACGCGCGTTCAGAATCTTGGGGAGGTACTTCTTCACCCGGTAGTTGGGCGTCGTCGCCAGCGTCGAGGAAAGCAGGGAATCGACGGGCACGAAACGGTCCATCACGCGGCCGTTGGAGGCCACCTGAACGAGCGACGGGCTGTACTCGTCGACCAGCCAGAACGTCCCGTTGCGCATGCGCACGATGCCCTCGGTATCCAGCCCGTTGGGATTGCCGGCGATCACGTTCGCGCCGTTGAAGTCGTAGGGCGTTTCGTCGAAGACCGGCACGTTCGACAACCCCGTCACCGGGTTGCCATTCGCGTCGAGGATCGGGAGCGCGCTCAGGATGCTGATGCGATCGTCGTGCACCCGCACGTACATGATGACGGGGTCGAACTTCGGCGCCAGGAATGTGCGCCTGCCGGGATTGCCGTTCGGCCCGCGGTCAGTGACGGCCCAGAACTCGTTGTACGAATCGTCCGGGTCGTGGAAGATGTCGCTGCCGAGCGACCCCATGCGCACACCGTGGTCATCGACGATGTGGTCAATTGAAAACGGAAACAGCCGGTTGTGGAACGCGCCAAGGGCCATGTCGGCCAGTTCCGCGACCTGGATCACCCGTGGCCCGGCCGCCGCGATAGTGGCTCCCGCTGCGGCGAACAATCCGAGACCGACTGCGCACACAGCGGCGCACACGATGCCTGCACGATTCATCATCGAATCCTCTGAAGGGACTGGTAGTACGTTGGAGCATCCATTGTACGCGAGGTGGATGACGCGCCTATGTCGACGCTGCGACAACCGTGTGACAGAGCAGAGCCGGCGGAGGGCGGCCCGCCGCTTCAGGACGTCTCGAATGTGCGCGTGAGCAGCGGCACCATCTCTTCACCTGGCATTGGACGAGCGAGAAGGAAGCCCTGTGCGCTGCCGAAGTCGTCGAGGGTCAGGGTGAGCCCGCGGCTCTTGATCGCGTGAAGCGTGGGAAGGACCGACACGCCCCGCATGGCGGCGCGCTCGGTCAGCTCGAGATCGAGCCGGAGCGGATCGAACCCCGATTCCCCCAGCGCCCGATCGATCATCTGGACCAGACCACCCTGATGGATCTGCACCGGGGAGACGTTGACCGACAGTCGGAGATCGGTGCGTCCCGTGACGCGGTCCCAGTCCTTCATCTGGGCGATCGCCGCGCGCAGCACGTATTCGCCCAGTCTGACAATCAGCCCAGAGTCCTCGGCAATCCGCACAATGACATCGGCCGAGACCGGACCGAACCCGCTGTCGTTCCAGCGCACCAGGGCCTCGACGCCGGTGACGCGCCGTGTCTCGATCTCGACGATCGGCTGATAGTGAACCTGGATCGTGCCCTGTTCGATCGCCTGTCTCAGGGCGGCGCAGGTCGCCAGCAGGACCTTGGCGACGTTCTCGGCATCGTCTGGAGTGCCGACTTCCGAGAGTACCAACCCGAACTCGTCGCCGCTCAGACGGGCGACGAGGTCGGAGGCGCGCACCGACGCGCGCAGGCGCTCCGCCACCGTACAGAGCACCACGTCTCCGACACGGTGACCGTAGGTGTCGTTGACCTGCTTGAACCGATCGAGATCCATGAAGAGCACGGCCAGCCGCTGGCTGGCGGCTCGATTGGAGAACGCCTCGGTGAGATGCCGCTCGAAGCGCGCGCGGTTCGGCAGACCCGTCAGGACGTCGTGGTGCGCCATCCGCTGGAGCTCAGCGTGCCGCCGGTCGGTCAACGCGCGGATCAGGTCGAGACCGGTCCCAACGCCGGTATAGCGGCCGTCGACAACCACGATGAATCCGTCGAGCACATATCGATGCTGCTGCGCGAGGAGCCGGGTTCCCAACTCGTCGATGTTCGTGTCCGCGTCGAGAATGAGCGGATCGGTGTCCATCAAGTCGCTGACGCATTTCTTCGCCGTCAGCTCGCGGCCGAACCGGGTGGCAAAACGGTCGAGAAATGTGAATCGATTGACGAGACCGACTGGCTGCGCCGCCTTGTCGACGACCGGCAGCGCGAACAGGCCGAGATTGTGCTCGAATGCGTCCCGCGCGTCTTCGCAGAGCGCGTCCTCCAACAAGGGTGGAACTGGGTGAGCGAGCTCACGCGCGGAGATGACCGGCTGTCCACCTGGACCAGAAACGGAGGCACGTGTGCTCGGTGTGGACGTCGAGGGTGCGATGGCGTCGCGCATCGGCTGCACCCAGTATCGGCCAGAGAACTCGACCTGCGGAGATCGGTTACAGAAAAGCTACGGCAGGACGCTCGAACAGGCAATCGTGCGCGTCGATTGATGCCCCGCCGTCGATCCGGACACTCGCCTGCCCGCGCCGTCAGCACGCACGGCGCGCGGCCAGCTCTGGTTCCCCGCAGCCGGCGGCCCGGCATCCTTCGTAATCCGACACATCTGTCTGGTACATATCTCGATAACGTAACAACTACGTAAACTGCCACGAAATTCCTCTTTTGCCGCTGATTTGCCTTGTCACGACTCGTCCGCTGCGCAACAATCTCGCATTCTGCACACAGTTTTGACCGAGGGTGGCGGAGTCCCTCTCCCCAACAACTTCCTTGGTTTCTGCCCCGTGTTCGATGTGGGCGCGCCTGTCGTTTAGAGGCATGAGAAATCAGACTATGACCTGCATTCCCGTCCCCGCGGCCGCCCGTCTCTGTTTGACGGCGCGAGCGCTGGCCACACCGGCAGCATTCTTGTCGCTGGCCATTGTCCTCCTGCTGATGCCGCGCACGAGCTCGGCGCAGGCCGCCAACCCGTTGCCGTTCGCCAAGAGCTACACGATCACGGGCAACTACGTGGTGAGCGGGGTGGATCTTCAGCCGCAGAGCAAGGGCAATGGGTTCGTGACCGGGGCCATTCCGGTCAGTGGCATACCGGCCAACGCCGACATCCTCGCAGCATTTCTGTACTGGGAAACGATCGCGCCCACCACGGCGCTGACGCGCGGCGCGCAGTTCCGCGGCCAGCCCATCACCGCCTGAAAGGCGACCACGAAGCGGCTCGACTCGAACACGACGCAGTGCTGGACCGGCGGCGGCACGCCCCAATTCGTGACGATGTTCCGCGCCGACGTCCTCCGTCTGTTGCCGATGCAGAGGGACGAGCACGGCAATGCGACCGGACGCCGCCTGGCGAGCGATGCCGACCTGGTGAAGCAGGGGCACGCGCTGAATACGGTGACATTGCCAGAGGTGGGCACCGGCAACCGCATCCCGCAGAGCGCCGGGGCCAGCCTGTTCATCGTGTATCGCAACCCGTCGGAGCCGCTGACGAAGATCGTGCTGTACGACGGCCTGCACATCCAGACGCCCGGCGCGACGATGACCCAGACGATTCGGGGCTTCTTCGACTCGGCAAGCGGGGCACGCGCGAAGCTGACGCATATCGTCGGCAGCGGCGGACCCAACCGCACGGATCGGGTGCTCTTCAACAATGGCCGGGCGGCGGCGAAGGTGCTCGCGACCGACCCGTTCAAGACCACCAGCCCTTCGTCGGATCGCTCGTGGGCGACACAAACCTTCGACGTGGGCGCGTCGATGCCCGGCGCGGATCCGGGCACGGGGTACGGCGAGCAGGTCGTGACCTCGGTGGATCACGCCAAGGCGAACCCCTATGACTGCCTGGCGTGGGCGGCCGTCGCCTTCAGCACGACGGTCAAGGACAGCGACAACGACGGCCTCATCGACAAGCTGGAAGAAGTCAGCGGGCTGAAGGAGCCGAACGGCCTGCTGCTGCCAGACCTCCCGAAGATGGGCGCGAAGAAGAACGTCAAGGACCTGTTCATCGAAGTCGGCTACATGAAGACCGCCGGCTACACCGCCGGCCAGGGCGTCGTGGCTCCGCACTCGCATCGGCCGACCGCCTCGGCGCTGAAGACGGTGGGCGACGCCTTCTGGAACGCGCCCGATCGCGTGCAGGTGCACTTCGACGTCGGCCCCGACTATCCGGTCTACACCAACGGGGACGCGTACGCGGAGCGATACATCATTCGCGGCCTGGACGCGAAGGGCCGCGAGATGGCGCGCGGCGGCGAGGCGATTGACGAGGCGGCGTGCCAGGGACCCAACTGCCAGTTCCCGGGCTATCCGGGCACGGTGAGCTGGAAGATCGGGTTCCAGGTCTATCGCGACGCGCCGGTGGGCGACGACGGGGAGCAGCTGACGCCTGGCGAGGAAGACCAGTGCGAATCGCTGCGGGCCGACACGCCGCGCCCGTCGGTCTGTTCAGCCGGACGACGGCGGTTCGATGCGGGCCGCAAGGACGTCTTTCACTACGGCCTCTACGCGCACGCGCGCGGGATACCGAAGTCGTACGACTCGAACTCGCCCGACTTCGACGTGCCGCGCACCACCTCAGGCGTCGGCGACCTTCCGGGTGGCGACTTCATGGTCACGCTCGGCTTCTGGGACGACTTCGTCGGCACCGATTTCATCCAGGCGTCTACGACGATGCACGAGCTCGGGCACAACGCCGAGCGGGCGCACGGCGGCGAGCCGGCAGCGCTCAGCGATGTCGTCGTCGGCAACAGGACGCTGGTCCGCGCGAAGCTGGAACCGAACTGCAAGCCGAACTACCTGAGCATCATGAGCTACCTGTTCCAGGCCCGTGGACTGGTGGACAACGCGGGCGTGCCCCACATCGACTTCGCGGGAGCCCCGCCCGCCGCGCTCGGTGAAACGGAGCTGGACCGTGCGTCCCGCGATCTCAAGGGACTGCCCTATCGCACGGCCTGGTACGCCCCGCTCCTCGAAGGCACCCTCGGCTGGGTGCTCGGCAATCCCCCGGCGACGAGGTTCTGTAACGGTGCGCCGTTTCCGAATCCGCTGCCGGCGGGCTGGGTACCGATGGCCCGCATCGACACGATCAGCACCCTCATACCCATCGACTGGGACGGCGCCAGCGGTGAGGAATATGCGCCGCAGGACGTGAACTTCGACGGAAGCGTCGGGGGCGAGCCGCTGCGCGCGTTCAACGACTGGGCGGGGCTGAGGCTGAATCAGGTTGGCAGCCGGCGCAACATGGCCGGCTTCTCGAATGGGCTCGACTTCGGCGGCGGCCTTGACTTCGGCGGCGGCCTCGACTTCGGCGGCGGCCTCGACTTCGGCGGCGGCCTCGACTTCGGCGGCGGCCTCGACTTCGGCGGCGGCCTCGACTTCG
>CANIBQ010000029.1 GCA_947465645.1 Acidobacteriota bacterium
AAAAAAGCCACGAACGGCGGCTGCCGTTCGTGGCTTGGACTCTCGCGGGCCGTAAGGGCCCGCCGCATCGAGCCGACTTACGGCTTCGACAAATCGATCGCCGTGGTGGCCACGCTGGCGCCCAGATTGGCCGCAAAGGAATCGCGATACGTCTCGAACAGCTTGCGCTGCTCGGCAGGGTCGGCGTTGGCCTCGTACAGGATGCTGAGAATCGTGTAATCGGCTCCTTTGACCACCGGGCTGATGACGTGGGTGTAGATGATGGTGCCGTCTTTCATCGGGGTGTTGCCCTTGACCACCCTCCAGCCAGCCGCCTGCGCCTTGCGCTCCGGCTTGTCCGACTTCACCAGCGCTTCCTTGACCCTGGCCATGACCTGTTCGAAGTCCGCGGTCTTGTCCGGCTTGATCGTCACGGACCACAGCGCCGTGTCGCCGTCGAACGTCAACGCCTGTGCCGCCTGGGCGTGCACCTCTCCGTGACCTATCGAGAACACGGCCGGCAACATCAGCAGTGCGCCAGCGAGTACTACTCCGGACAGTCGTCGCATCTTCAAGCCTCCCTCGGAAACGCGGATACTACCGTACTGTTGAACGAATGAAAACGGCCATGATCTCGTGAGCAAGAAGCATTCCCGCCCTGGTCAGCCGTAGCGACGCGCCATCATAGATCAAAAGACGTTCGTCAACGAACATCTGGAGCTCGCCGCCGAACTGCCCCCAGACGTCAACCCCGTAGCGCCTTTTGACAGCATCGAGATCGAGTCCGGCATTCAGCCGCAGTCCGGTGAAGAGCGCCTCTTCGACCCGTTCCTCGGCCGACAGCACCCGACGTTCGGTCTCGAGCTGTCCTCCACCCTGTCTTCCACGAGCGACCGCCGAGATGTACTCCTCGGTTGACGACTGATTCTTCCAGCGGACGCCGTGCGTGGTGGAGTGGGCGCCGCAGCCAAACCCCAGCCACTCCCCATCGGTCCAGTATTTCAGATTATGACGCGACTCGCGTCCTGGCCTGGCCGTGTTGGATATTTCGTACTGCAAATATCCGGCTGTGTCCATCCGGTCGAGACCTGACATGTACATCGCCGCCACGTCATCGTCGGGGGCGACCGACCATTGACCGCGGGCCATCGCATCCCGCAAGGGCGCGTTTGGATAGATTTCGAGCATGTACATCGACGCGTGGTCGGGACCGAGGGCGATGAGCGCGTCGACCGATTCGAGCCAGTGGGCGACCGACTGCTGCGGCAGCCACATCATCAGGTCGAGCGAGATATTATCGAAGCCTGCGGCGCGCGCCATGTGGAAGGCGTCGGCGGCCCGCGAGGCGGAATGCAGGCGCGTCAGGCGAGTCAGTTCGTCGTCGCGGAACGACTGCACGCCATAGCTCAAGCGGTTGACGCCGGCCTCGCGGAACCCCTCGAGCCGCTCTGGACTGATCGTCTCGGGGTTCGCCTCGAGCGTGACCTCGGCACCGGGCGCCAGCGCGAACGAGGCGCGACACGCCGCGATGATCGCGCCGATTTCCGCCGGTTCGAGCAGCGACGGCGTGCCTCCGCCGAAAAAGATCGTATCGGCCGGAGCGCCGCCTGCCCCGAGCGAAGTCGAGGGGCCTGCACTCGTGCGAATCTCGCTCAGGAGTGCAGCCACGTAGCGCGTTTTCAGCCCGGCGTCGAACAAGCCGCGGTTGAAGTTGCAGTAGTTGCAGATCGCCGAACAGAAAGGGATGTGGACGTACAGGCCGAGCACGATCGAAGTGTAAGGCCTAGGAGCCGCCGCGGCCCCCGGTCCACTTGAGGTCGGCCTTGCCGTCGCCGCGTTCGCGATCGCGGAGCTGTGCGCGCGCCTGGCCCGCCGCGCGCGAAGGCAGCGACGGCTTGCGGGCGGCCTTGCTGCGGGTCTTCCACAGCGTGATCAGGTCGTCCACCCCGCCGTTGGGCGGGAGCTCGCGGTAGTCGCCGCCGTCGAGATACAGGAACTCGCACATCTCGTGCAGGCGCGACCGCATGCGGAAGCCGATGCGGAACAGCAGCGAATCGGGGTCGGTCGAGTCGGGATTGTCGTCGTAGTTCGAGGTGAAGATCGTCGTCCGGTTTTCGCTGTAGCGGGAGTTGACGATCAGGTTGAGCGTCTCCTCGACCCACTCCGAGGTCTTCTCGGCGCCGAGGTCGTCGAGCACGAGCAGATCGGCCTCCATCACGGGGCGCAGCACATCCATCTCCTGCGTCCGGTTGATGGGATCGTAGGTGCTGCGTATCACCCGCAGCAGGTCGCGCGTGTCATAGAAGACGCCGCGCGCGCCGCGCGTCCGGATCACCTGTCGCAGCACCGCCACGGCCAGGTGCGTCTTCCCCACGCCGGGCGGACCTTGAAGAAAGAGACCTTTGTCGGTGACCGGGAAGCTCTCTGCGAGACGCTGGGAGTGCTGAAGCGCCTTGGCGAGCTGCTCGTTGTAGGCGCTGAAGTTGATGAGATCGCAGTGCTGGTAGCGCCGCGGAATGCGCGAATCAGCCAGAAGCCGCGCCGACTGCGTCTCGCGCACGCAGTCGCACCGCATCACGCGCGAGACACCCTCCGTTTCGATCGTCTTCCATCCGGTGTCGTCGCAGAGTGGGCAGGTCACCAAGCGATCCTAACGCTGAAATGCCGAATGCAGATTCGAATCGAAAATTATTTTTGACTTTTGACTTTTGCATTCTGAAGTGCGTTCGCGTCTTTGGCGTCGTGTTGGGGTGAGTGCCTTACCAGATCGGTCGGCGAGGACTTGACCATCGCGGTGCTCAGCCGCTGCTCCCAGTCGTCGATGCCGCGGGCGAGCTCGCGCTTGACGTAATCCATGAACTCGTTGACTTCGCCCTGCATCTGCTCGATCTTGCCGCGCATGTTCAGGATGATTTCGACGCCGGCGAGATTCACGCCGAGATCCCGCGTCAGCGCGAGGATGGTTTCGAGCTGCTCGAGGTCTTCTTCGGAATAGAGGCGGGTGTTGCCCTCGGTACGCGACGGCTTGAGAAGCCCCTCGCGCTCGTACAGCCGCAGCGTCTGGGGATGGATGTTGTACTTCTGCGACACGGCGCTGATCATGTAGTACGCCTTGCCGCGTTCAGCGCGCTTGGCGACCACTAGGCGTTCTCCCGCACGTTCTCGCCGTTGATCCGGCCGAACTCCCGCAGCAGTTCCTTCGAGCGCTCGTCGAGCAGCCTCGGCATCATCAGGCGGACTTCGATGACGAGGTCGCCGCGCCGGCTGTCGCGGGTCGACGTCGCGCCGCGCTCGCGCAGGCGGAAGCGCTGTCCCGACTGCGTGCCCGGGGGGACCCGCAGCCGGGCCGTGCCGTCCGGGGTCGGGATGTCGATCCTCGCGCCGAGCGCCGCCTCGTGGATGGCCACGGGCAGCACCATGTGCAGGTCGTCGCCCTCACGCCGGAACGTAGGGTGAGGCGCGACGTGGACGGTGATGAACAGGTCACCGGGCAGGCCGCCGCGGATCCCGGCGTTGCCCTTGCCCGTCACGCGGACGCGGTCGCCATCGGCCACGCCTGGCGGCATGCGGGCATTGACCGTCTCGCTTCGCGTCTCCTGTCCGATGCCGCTGCACGGCTCGCAGGGACGCGGACGCTGCAGGCCGGTGCCGGCGCACCCCTGGCAGCTGCGCGAGAACACCATGTGCCCTCGCACCGACCGCACGGCGCCGCTCCCCTGGCAGAGCGGACACGGCCCGACCGTCGCCCGTGTCAGGCCGGTGCCCGCGCAGGTGCGGCACGTCTCTCGACGCGTCACCGCGAACGGACGCTGCACGCCGGCGAACGCATCCTCGAATGACAGGTGAATCGTGTGATGCAGGTCGGCGCCGCGCTCGGGCCCTGGCGCCTGTGCGCCGCGCTCGCTCAGCACCTCGGCGAACAGATCGCCGAACGACGCCGAGTAGTCCGCGCCCCGCGCCGAGAAATCGAACCCCTCGAAGCCGCTCACCCGCCGCTCCCGGGGATCGTTGCTCCCGCCGGAGTCATAGCGGGAGCGCCGATCGGGGTCCATGAGCGTCTCGTACGCCTCGAGAATCTGCCGGAACCGCGCTTCGGCCATCCGGTCGCCCGGATTGATGTCCGGGTGAAACCGCCGGGCAAGCCGCCGGTACGCCCGCTTGATGTCGGACTCCGACGCGCCATGCTGCAATCCGAGGACGACATAGAGATCCATATGGGATCGCCGGGTATCCGGCGGGTCCGCGTGCCGCGGAACCCGCCCTACTGCCTACCGCCTACTGCCTACTTCTTCTCTTCGTCCACCACTTCGGCGTCGATCACATCGCCCTGTGGCCCGCCCGCTGAGCCCGAAGCACCATCCGAACCTTCAGCACCAGAACCGGCGGAACCTTCTGAACCAGGAGCACCGGATGAACCTGCCGCCGCGCCCGCCTGCTTGTAGAGCGCCTCGGCCGCCTTGTGCTGGGCCTGCGTCAACTGCTCCATCGCCTTGGTCATGCCGGCGGTGTCGTTGTTGGACATCGCACCCTTGAGCGACTCGATGGCGGTCTCGACCGCCGCCTTGTCGGACGCGGCGAGCTTGCTGCCCATGTCCTGCAGCATCTTTTCCGCGGCGTAGACGGCCTGGTCGGCGCGGTTGCGCGTCTCAATCTCCTCGCGCCGCTTCCGGTCCTCCTCGGCGTGCGCGTCGGCGTCCTTCATCATGCGATCGACCTCGTCCTTGCTGAGGCCGCTCGACGCCGTGATCGTGATCTTCTGTTCCTTGCCCGTCCCGAGATCCTTGGCCTGGACGTTGACGATGCCGTTGGCGTCGATGTCGAAGGTGACCTCGATCTGCGGCACGCCGCGCGGCGCCGGCGGCAGCCCGACCAGCTGGAAGCGGCCGAGCGTGCGGTTGTCGCGCGCGAGCGGACGCTCGCCCTGCAACACGTGCACTTCCACGCTCGTCTGACTGTCGGCGGCGGTCGAGAACGTCTCGCTCTTCCGCGTCGGGATCGTGGTATTGCGCGGAATGAGCGCGGTCAGCACGCCACCCAGCGTTTCGATGCCGAGCGACAGCGGCGTGACGTCGAGCAGCAGGAGGTCTTTGACTTCGCCTGCCAGCACGCCGGCCTGGATTGCCGCGCCGACCGCGACGACCTCGTCCGGGTTGACGCCCTTGTGCGGCTCTTTGCCGAACAGCTCCTTGACGATCTGCTGCACGCGGGGAATGCGCGTCGATCCGCCCACCAGCACCACCTCGTCGATCTTCGACGGGTCGAGGCCGGCGTCGCTCAGCGCCTGCTTGGTGGGACCCACGGTCTTCTGCAGCAGATCTTCGACGAGCTGCTCGAACTTCGACCGCGTCAGCTTCATCTGCAGGTGCTTGGGCCCGGCCTGGTCGGCGGTGATGAACGGCAGGTTGATGTCGGTCTCCATCACCGTGGAGAGCTCCATCTTGGCCTTCTCCGCCGCCTCACGCAGGCGCTGCAGCGCCATGCGATCCTTGCTCAGATCGATGCCGTCGCTCTTCTTGAACTCGGAGATGATCCACTCGATGATCTTCTGATCCAGGTTGTCGCCGCCCAGGTGCGTGTCGCCGTTGGTCGCCTTGACCTCGACGACGCCCTCGCCGACTTCCAGGATCGAGATGTCGAACGTGCCGCCGCCGAAGTCATACACGGCGATCGTTTCGTCCTTCTTCTTGTCGAGGCCATAGGCGAGCGCGGCCGCTGTCGGCTCGTTGACGATCCGCATCACCTCGAGGCCGGCGATCTTCCCCGCCTCCTTGGTGGCCTGCCGCTGCGCGTCGTTGAAGTAGGCGGGAACGGTGATCACCGCCTTGGTGACCGATTGCCCAAGGTACTCCTCCGCCGCCTGCTTCAACTTCTGCAGGATCATCGCGGATATTTCCGGCGGCGCGTACTCCTTGTCGAGCGCCTTGACGCGCACGTCGTTGCCGGCGGCCGTCACGGCGTACGGCACCATCTTCATTTCTTCTGTGACTTCGTCGAAGCGCCGGCCCATGAACCGCTTGATCGAGAACACGGTGTTCTCGGGGTTCGTGACCGCCTGGCGCTTGGCCACCTGGCCCACCAGCCGCTCGCCCGTCTTGGTGAACGCCACCACGGAGGGCGTCAGGCGACTACCTTCGGGGTTGGTGATGACGACGGGCTCGCCGCCTTCCATCACGGCGACCACGGAGTTGGTCGTGCCCAGGTCGATGCCGATGATTTTGCTCATGTCGTCGCGTCCTTCATGCGCGGCGCACGCCCCGTCAGGAGAATGGGGGGACGTGCGATTTAGGGTGTTGCTATTATTTTATCTGAGTGGATCATTGTCAATGTTTGAGCGGCCCCAAAGACTGACAAGCCGGTAAGCCACTGTAAATCATGGACTTGCCGCTGATATACTCCAAGGAATGAAGACCGGGATCGTCGTCCGCGTCGCGCGACAGGCGGGCCTCGTCGCGTTGTTCGTGACCACCGCTTTCATCGGCACGGCCAGCGGGGTGCTCTTCGCCTACGCCGACGACCTGCCCCAGATCAGCGCGCTCGACGACTACCGGCCAAACACCATCACGCGGCTCCTGGCCGGCGACGGTCAGGTGATCGCCGAATACGCCACCGAGCGGCGCGTCGTCATCGGCTACGACGACATGTCCCCAGCCCTGCGCAACGCCATCATCTCCACCGAGGATGCAGGCTTCAACCAGCACTTCGGTCTGAGCGTGTCCCGCATCGTCATCACCGCGCTCAAGGACATCGTCACCGGCCAGCGCGCCGGCGCGAGCACGATCACGCAGCAGCTCGCCCGCGATCTCTTCCTCCGCGAGTACATGCGGCCGGGAGGCGCCTACGAGCGATCGCTCGAACGCAAGGTCAGGGAATGGATCGTCGCGATCCAGATCGAGAAGCGATACACGAAGCCCGACATCCTCCGGTTTTACGCGAACCAGATTTATCTCGGCCATGGCGCCTACGGCGTCGAGGCGGCGTCGCGGATGTATTTCGACAAGCCTGCGAAGGAGCTCGAGCCGGAAGAAGCCGCCACGATCGCGGCGATCATCCAGGCGCCGGAGCGCCTGAGCCCGTTTGTCGACGCGCGCCGTGCGCTGACGCGGCGCAACTACGTGCTGATGCGGATGGAGGAAGAGGGCTACCTCACCGCCGACGAGGCCCGAGAGGCCACAGAACGTCCGCTGGTGCTCCAGGGGCAGCCGACGCAGGAGCGCTCGATCGCCCCCTACTTCGTCGAGGACGTCCGCAAGGTGCTCGAACAGAAGTACGGCGCCAAGGCGCTGTACGAAGCGGGCCTCCGGGTGCAGACGACGCTCGACGCCGAGCTGCAGGTGGCGGCGAACGAAGCGCTCGACCGCGGCCTGCGGCGGATCGACAAGCGGCGCAGCGGGTTCAGGAAGCCAGCGCGAAACGTGGTGGCCGAGGGGCACGCCCTCGCCCGCTTCGCGGCCGAACGTTGGTCGCGGCCGATTCTTGCCGGCGACATCGTTCCTGCCGTGGTGATGGCGGTTCCCGCGCGCGGAGCCGGCGGCGCAGCCCGCATCCGGATCGGCGCCAGCGAGCTGGATCTCCTGCCAGCGGCGTTTGCGTGGACGCGGCGCACCTCGCCGGCGGATCTCTTCACGGTCGGCGACCTCATCGACGTCGAGGTACGGACGGTCAAGAACGGCGCACCGGACACGCTCGCGCTCGAACAGGCGCCGATCATCGAGGGTGCGCTCGTCGCGATCGACAACCGGACGGGACAGATTCGCGCGATGGTCGGCGGCTACAGCTTCGCGCGCAGCAAGTTCAACCGCGCCACGCAGGCGCGCAGACAGATGGGATCGGCATTCAAGCCGATCGTCTTCACGGCCGCCATCGACCGCGGCTTCACCCCCGTGTCCGTGTTCGTCGATGAACCGGTGTCGTACGTCGCCGGGCCGAACCAGCCGCCCTACCGGCCGCTCAATTACGACCGCAAGTTCGAAGGACCGGTGACGCTGCGCCGCGCGCTCGAGCAGTCGCGCAACATCCCGGCGATCAAGGCGATGCTCGAGGTCGGCCCGCAGCAGACGGTCGCCTACGCGGCGCGCTTCGGCTTTCCGGAGAAGATGCCGCCGTACCTGTCACTGGCACTCGGCTCGGCCGAGGCGACGCTGGTGGAAGTGACCAGCGCCTATTCCGCGTTCCCGAATCAGGGGGTGCGGATGGCGCCGTACGCCGTGAACACGATTGCGGATCGCGAGGGCAACATCCTCGAGGAAAACCACTCGGAGCCCCACGAGGCGGTGCGCGCCGACACGGCGTTCGTGATGACGAATCTCCTGCGCGGCGTCGTCCAGCGCGGCACCGCCACGGCGGCGGCCTCGCTGGACTGGCCGCTCGCCGGCAAGACCGGCACGATGGACGAGTACACCGACGCGTGGTTTGTCGGCTTCGATCCGAACATCAGCGTCGGCGTGTGGGTGGGGTACGACGAGAAGAAGCCGCTCGGCTACGGCGAGACCGGCGCGGCGGCTGCGCTGCCGATCTGGATCGACTTCATGAAGGCCTATATCGATACGCGCGCCGACCGGAAGAACCCGCCCCGCTTCGAGCCTCCCGGCAACATCGTCTTCGTGACGCTCGACTCGGGCATCACGGAAGCGTTCATCAACGGCACGCAGCCGCAGGGCGCGGCGGTGGTTCAAACGGCGGCTCCGGCCTCGAACTAGAAGTAGCTTTCACTTCCACGTAGCCACGGAGGCACAGAGACACGGAGGATCCTTTGGCGCTTTTCTCAGTGACTCCGTGTCTCCGTGGCCCGTCATTGTGAAAAACGGTCCAACCGGGTCCTTTGGGACCCGCCATCACCGGTGCCAGAACCAGTGCGCGTGATGCGTGCGAGAGAAGTGCACGATCTCGTAACCGACCAGCGTGAGCAGTAACACCGACCCGATAGCGATCAGCATCGCCACGGGGTAGAAGAACACGGCGAACACGACCGGGATCAGCAGAATCCCATCAAGACCGAGCAGCGACAAGCCGCCGTCAACGCTGATGTGATCCGTCCAGTAGTGCTCGACACTCTCGACCATGTTGTGCAAACCAAGAATCATGGTGTCCCCCTTTCAGGCGGATACGTACCTATTAGGCGCCCAAACCCTGGTTTTTGTATCGCGGTATTTCACGGAAACAGCAGAGGCGGAACCCGCCGTGTTGTGGCCTGTTCGAACGCGTACGCCAGGGCGATCAGGCGCGGCTCGCTGCACGACATTCCGGTAAAACTGACCCCGAACGGGGCCGGGCGGGCTGAAAAACGGTCGGGTAGACCCGGAACCGGCGCGTTGGAGACCAGGGCAAACGGGACGATCACGGTCGGGTAGCCCGGCTTGGCGGCCAAGGCGGCGCCGACGGCGCCTGGCAGCAGCAACGCGTCGAGCCGCTGCGCCTTCATCACCTCGTCGATTCCGTGCGCCGCGCTGAGCGCCAGGTCTTTCATCCGGTCGGCCTCATACCGCGCGCGGTCGCGCTCGAGATCGATCTCGTCCGAGATGTCGAGATTCGACTGCCCGTACTTGAGGGTGCCGGCGCTCTGGTGCGCAAGGTTCCAGGTACGCAGGTCGGTCAGCGTCCTGAGTGGCGTCGCAAGGCCGAGCGCCGCAAGCCAGGCGTTGAAGTCGCGCTTCATCCCGTACTTGAACACGATCGAACAGCCCGCGTCCTTGCCACGCGCGCCGTCCGGGCCGGCGCACGTGGTCCACAGCAGAAAATTCTTCTCGGGGTTCGGGTCGACGACGCTCGGGATGTCGGCCGGGTCGATCACCTCCGCTCCGCGCGCCGTCAAGACCGCGATCGCCTCGTCCATGGCCTTGCGCTGGTCTGGGTTGAGCCCCCCGCGCGGCTCGGAGGTACCGGGAGCCGTGATCCGGTCATAGAAGAACGCGCGCGGAATGCCGATGCGCGCGCCCTCGAGCGCCCCGGCGTCGAGGAACCGCGTGTAGTCGCGGCCGGGCGGCGGCGTGCACGCCGAGGTCGCCGCGTCGTGTGGATCGGGCGACGCGCCTTCCATCGCCCCGAGCATCACGGCGGCATCGGCGACCGACCGCGCCAAGGGCCCCGCCGTGTCCTGATCGGCGGTGATCGGGATGATCCCGTAGCGGCTCACCCGTCCCACGGTGGGTTTGATGCCCACGAGCATGTTCTGGTTCGACGGGCTGAGGATCGAGCCGGATGTCTCGGTGCCGACGTTGGCCGCCCAGAAGCTCGCCGCGGTGCCTGTGCCGGAGCTGGATCCTCCAGTCGCCAGGACGGGACGTCCGTCAGCGGTGGCCTCTCGTGGATCGCGCCGGGGATCGTAGGGGTTGAAGCCGTAGCCGTTGAGGCTGTTGTAGTTGGTCGGCATGCCAACCGTCACCCAGTTCGCGAGCTCGGTCAGCTGCGTCTTGGCGAGGACGATCGCGCCGGCCTCACGAAGGAGCTTCGCCACCGTGGCCTCGTACGGCGGCATCAGATCGGCAAATGCCAGTGCTCCACCGGTCGTGCGCATGCCGGTGGTCTGGATGTTGTCCTTGAGCGCGATGGGAATCCCGTGGAGCGGTCCGCGGATCCGGCCCGCCGCGCGCTCCCGGTCGCGCTCGTCGGCCTCGTCGAGCGCCGTGCGGTTGACGGTGATGATGGCGTTGAGGGTGTCTTCGTAGAGCGCGATGCGGATCAGTGACTGCTGCACCAGCTCGCGGGAGGTGACGCGCCGCTGCTCCATCGCGAGGCGCATGTCGCCGATGGACGCTTCCGCCACGCTGAACCGTCCCTGGTTCTGAGCGGACACACCGATGGCAATGCCGACCAGGGCAATCGTCAGCGCGGAGCGTGGCTTAGTACGCCATGGCATAGCAGTCTCGACGGGGATCGGCGCCGGCGATACGATTGCCGCTGCCCGGATCGATCAGCACGGCCGTAGCGCAGCTGGCGATGCTCAACGGCGCAATCGTGGCCGCATCGTGGCCGCGGCGCTGCAGTTCGGTGAATACGGCATCCGGAATCGCCGACTCGACGTTCAGCTTGTTGAAGCCGGCGTCGTGCGGCCAGAACGATCCGTAGAAGTGCAGCGTCTGCACGCGTGGCCACTCGAACGCCTCGTGGAGATTGGGGTACCAGTCCGGCCAGAACTCGACGATGTTGAGGAACGCCTGCAGGATGGTCTGATCCTGGTTGTCGCCTCCAGGTGTTCCCAGCGCCATGAACGGCTGTCCGTTGCGCAGCACGATGCTCGGCGTCAGCGTGTAGCGCGGACGCGAGCGCGGACGAAGCTGCGCGGCCCTGGTCTTGTCGAGCCAGAATTGCTCGCCGCGCACGCTCATCCCGATGCCGGTGTTCCCCAGGATCACCGCCCCACCGATCCATCCGCCGCTCGGCGTGGCGTCGAAGATGTTGCCGGCCTTGTCGATGATCGCGATGTGAGTGGTGTCCTTGAGCGTGCCGCGGATCGGCTCGGCATCCGGTCCGGGACGGCCGGGCTGCGTGCCGTCGCTCACGTTGGCGACCCAGAACTTCCATTCCTTGACGCGTGAATCGAACGGCAGCGGGTTGCCGGCGGCGAACGCCGTTGACGCGCGCGCCGGATCGAGGTGCGTGGCGCGCTCCTTCGCATACGCCTTCGAGAGCAGGCCCTCACCCGGCGTCTGCACGAAGGCCTGATCGGCGTAATAGGTATCGCGATCCGCATACGCCAGCTTCAGCGACTCGACGACGGTGTGCAGGTAGTCGGCGCTGTTGTGCTTCATCACCTTGAGGTCGTACTGCTCGAGGATGTTCAGCGCCTCGAGCAGCGTGGGTCCCTGGCTGCCGAAGCTGTGCTTGTACACCTCATACCCGCGGTAGGTCGTCATCGCAGGCTCCTCGACCGTCGCAAAGAACTCCGCGAAGTCCGACAGCTCGAAGGGCGCGTCATGCTTCTGGAGGAACGCCACCATTTCCCGCGCGATGTCGCCTTTGTAGAAGCGGTCGCGCGCGGCGGCGACGGCCGCGGCGCGGCCTTTCGATCGAGCGGCACGCTCGGCGTCCACCATCTTCGTCAGCGTGCGCGCGAGCGTGGGCAGCCTGATCGTCTCGCCTGGCGCGTAGATCGAGCCGTCGGGCTTCAGCCAGTACTTCTGGTTGTCGGGCCACTTCTTGAAGAACTCGAGGTTGCCCTTGATGGCCGTCGCCGTGAGCGGCCGCATCGGAAATCCCTCGCCGGCGTACTCGATCGCGCGGCTGGCGACCTGCGCGAAGCTCATGGTGCCCCACCGCTCGAGCACCGTGAGGGCGGCGTGCAGCGCGCCCGGGACCACGGCCGGATCGAGGCCCTCCCCATCGAGCGTCTTTCCGCGGGCGACGTACGCGTCGATGGACGCGCCTTTGGGCGCCCATCCCTGACCGACGATCGCCGTCACCTTGCCGGTGGCGCGCGGATAGACGAGCACGAGGCCTTCGCCGCCGAGGCTGAAGAGATCCTGTTCGACGACGCCGCCCACCAGCATCGCCGCGACCCCCGCGTCGAACGCGTTGCCGCCCTTCTGCAGCACCTCGAATGCGGCGGCGCTCGTCAGCGGATGCCCGGCCGACACGCCGGCGTTGCGCCCAATGACCGGCGGCCGCTCCGCGGCGCCGCCCACGAGCGATCCGGACAGGATGACGACGAGCGCGATCAGCCGCATGGTCATCGTGCCCTCGCGAGGTCGCTCACGACATCCCAGTTGAAGCGAACAAAGCGATGCAGCTCGCTCTCGAGGATTCGCTCCTGGTCGCTGTGCGAGCCGAAGCCCTTCGGGCCGTCTTCCTGGTCGATCGCCGGGCCGATGCCGTAGCACTGCACGCCCTTGCCGCGCACGAACGCCATGTCGGTGGCGCCCGTGCTCATGATCGGCAGCGTCGCCGTCGAGTAATTTTTCGTGATCGCCGCCTCGAGCACCTTGAAGGCCTCTGTATCGAGCCGCGTCGCACCCGGAGGCCGCGTCCCGCGCGGCACCCACTCGACGCTGACCGTCGGGTCGTTGATGGCCTTGCGCATCGACGCGATCAGCTCATCGAGGTTGTCGTCAGGAAGCGTGCGCACGTCGACCGTCGCCTTCGCCTCCGACGGGATGACGTTGATCCGGTAGCCGGCGCTGATCATCGTCGGCGTGGCTGTGGCGTGCAGAAGCGCCGCCTTCGATGGATCGGACTTGCGGAAATACTCATCGACGGAGGCCGCCTTCGCCGGGATCAGCACATCGCGATAGCGAGCCGCCTCCTCGCCATTGGTGATCTGTGCCAGCCGCGTGAAGTACGCCCGGGTCGTGTCGTTCAACCGCACCGGGGGACGCCATTCGCCGAGACGCTCGAGCGCTGCGCCGAGATGCAACAGCGCGTTGGTCTGCAGCGGAACCGACGCATGACCCGAGATCCCGCGCGCGGTCAACTCCACGGCCCGGGGGATCTTTTCATTGGCCTGAATGGTCGCGTACTTGACGACGCCTCCCTCGCGCGCCACGACGCCGGTTTCCGCCAGGCAATACTCGGCGTCGATCGCGTCGAAGTGCTGGTTCACCATGAACTCAATGCCGATTCGGGTGCTGCCCTCTTCTCCGGCCTCGGCCAGGAAGATCACGTCCCGGTCGAGCGGCACGTTCATCCGCTTCAGCATCAGCAGGGTCATCACGCCCGCCGTCACGTTGTCCTTGTCGTCCACTGTTCCGCGGCCGTACACGTATCCTCCGTCGCGCGTCGCGCTGAAGGGTGGATGCGTCCACTTCGACGGGTCGACGTTGACCACGTCGAGGTGGCCCATGATCAGGATCGGCCGCTTGCGACCGTTGCCCTTGAGCCGCGCGACCACGTTGGTCCTGTTCGGCTCGAGCGTGAACGTCTGAACGGGGATGCCTTCCTTTTCGAACAACTGCTTCAGGTAATCGGCTGCAGGCTGCTCATTGCCGGGAGGATCGCTGGTGTCGATCCGCACGAGCGCCTGGAAGTGGCGGATCGTCTCGTCCTCGATGCGTGCCCAGTCAGGACGAGGCGCCTCCTGGCCGTGCAGGGCGACGGTGAGGAGAAGGATGGTCACGAGGCCGGGAATTCGATCGCGCATGGCTGGAGCTTAAGCGTGTCCGCACCCCGGCGCAACGGCTACCGATATGTCATGCCGATGAATGCGGCGAATACGGCGGTGAATGCGGTCAGCACGATGCCGACCAGCCACATGAAGTGGCGATCGAGTGCCTTTCCGGGCCGGTCCCGGGACGACGAGACCATCGTCGTCGCGCAATGTTGAATGTTTTGACTATTCTTCGTCGGCCGCCGCGGGGGCTCCGAGCGTGCCGGCGGCCTTCCGCATCAGGTAATTCTTGATGAAGGGATCGAGGTCGCCGTCGAGGACGCGGGAGGGATCGCCGACCTCCATCTTGGTGCGGTGATCCTTGACCATCTGGTACGGCTGCAGGACGTAGCTGCGGATCTGGTGGCCCCAGGCGATGTCGGTCTTGGCGCCGGCAATCTGTTCCAGCTTCGCCTGCTGTTCCTTCATCTTCAGGTCGAACAGGCGCGACTTCAGCACCTTCATGGCCGAATTGCGGTTCTTGTGCTGCGACCGCTCGTTCTGGCAGGAGACCACGATGCCGGTCGGCAGGTGAGTCATGCGCACGGCGGAGTCGGTCACGTTGACGTGCTGGCCTCCGGCGCCGCTCGATCGATACGTGTCGATTCGCAGATCCTTTTCGTCAATCTCGATATCGGCGTCTTCGGGCAACTCGGGCCAGACGAACACCGAGGCAAAGGACGTATGTCGCCGGGCGGCCGGGTCGTAGGGCGAGATGCGGACGAGCCGGTGGACGCCCGCTTCCGCCGTCATCAACCCGTAGGCATAGTCGCCGACGAGCATGAAGGTGACGCTCTTGATACCGGTGTCGTCGCCGGGCTGCAGGTCGATCGTCTCGCGCTTGAACCCGCGGCGCTCCGACCACTTGATGTACATCTTCATGAGCATGGCTGCCCAGTCCTGTGACTCGGTGCCGCCCGCGCCGGGATGGATGGTGACGATCGCGTTCGCCAGGTCGTACTGGCCGCCGAGCATCTTCTTGGTTTCAGCCGCCTCGACTTCCTGCAGCAGTTCGTCGAGCGCGCGCGCGAGGTCGGCGGTGACGTCCTCTCCGGAAGTGCCCCATTCCACGAGGACGCTGATGTCGTCGGCGCGCCGCTGGAGGGACGCGAGCAGAGCCCGGTCGTCGTCCAGCCGCCGCCGCCGCTGCATCACCTGCTGGGCGGCCGCCTGGTTGCTCCAGAAATCAGGAGAGGCAATCCGCTGCTCGGTTTCAGCGAGTTGCTCATCGAGACGCGCGGCCTCAAAGATGCCTCCGAAGTTCCGCGGCGCGCCGCTCCAGCACTTCGTACCGTCGAACCAGATCCTCGAGCTCAATGGCCACTAATCCCCTCCGTTCAACGTGCACGATGCACGAGTGCAACGGGCGAGTGCACGTACACCGTCCACTATCGCCGTCGCCCCATTGTCAGAAGCGCGACGGCGATAAGTGCAATTGAGACATACGCGATCGCGTCGCCAACCGCCGAATACACCGTGCGGCTCGTCAGCAGCCGGACTTCCTCGACGATCCCCACCTGCTCGAAGATAGCCGACTGCCGCACAACCCGCCCGTAGGGATCGACCACGCCGCTGATGCCGGTGTTCGCCGCCCGGGCCAGGTAGCGTCCCTGCTCGATGGCGCGCATCGAGGCCATCGCGAAATGCTGGTACGGTGCGGACGACTGGCCGTACCACGCGTCGTTGGTAATTGTCGTCAGCAGCTCGCTGCCGCCTTCGACCGCCTGCCCGACGAGCGACGGGTAGACGACTTCGTAGCAGATGGCCGTGCTGATCAGATGCGAGCCGACGGGCAGCATCACCATCGAGTCGCCCGGCGCAAACTCGCCGAGACTGTCGACGAGCGGAGACACGAACGACGCGAGGCCCCTGAACGGGATGAATTCGCCGAACGGCACCAGATGAATCTTGCGATAGACGGCCGCCGTGTCGCCCTCAGGAGTCACCAGGAACGCGGAGTTGTACAACCGAAGCGGCTGCCGGGAACGATCGACCTGGTCGCTGCCGAACAGCATCGGCACGCCCGTCTCGCGAGCGAGCGCGCGGAGCGTGGACTCGCCTTCTTCGTCCTCTTCGAACATGAATGGCGTGGACGACTCGGGCCACATCACGAGCTCGGCGCCACGCTTGACGACGTCGCGCGTCATGGCGATGTAGGTCGTGAAGATTCGCCGGGCCTCACCCGTCTTCCATTTCTGGTCCTGAGGAATGTTTCCCTGCACCAGGCCCACCCGTAGCGGCGTCCCCTCCCTCGTCAGGGACCCGTCGGCGATCCGCCACGTCCCCCATCCGGCCGCCGCGCCCAGCACCACGATCGTCGACGCCACCGCTGCGATCCGCTGGCGTCCGGTCGTGAGCAGCGCATAGGCGATCGCCGCGCTGACGAACGAGACCAGCGCCGAGAGCCCGTACACGCCGAGGACGCTGGCGAGCTGCGCCACCGGCAGCACGGTTACCTGGCTGTTGCCGAGCGGCACCCACGGGAACCCGCCGAAGAGATATCCACGAAAGAACTCGGTCGCGACCCAGGCAGCCGGGGTGAAGAGTAGCGCGCTGGCGCCCGCACGATTCACGAGGCGGCTGATGATGAGCGCGGCCAGGGCCGGAAAGAGCGCCATGTAGGCCGCGAGGAGGACGGCGGCGAGCGCCGCCACCGGCGCGGCGAGGCCGCCAAAGGTGCTGACGACGGTGCCGGTCCAGTAGACGGTGCCGATGAAATAGACGAATCCCGCGGCCAGCCCGAGCAGGAACGCGCGCAGCGGCGGCTGGCCCGGGACGCGGCCGGCGCGCCCCCGCCACCCGCTCAACGCGATGAGCAGCGGCACGAGCGCAATCCAGGCGAATGCGGGATGACCGAAGCGCGGAAAGCTGAGCGCGAACAGCACGCCCGAGAAAATGGCTAGCGAGTAATCCAGAACTCGAACTGTACCACTGCCCCGCAGATCGTGTCCGGCGTCAGCCGGAGGCTACCGCGGCTGATCGGCGCGGCAAGGCGTCGGATCCCAGCCAGACGCGTTCGGAAGCTTCCTGAACGCCACGCCGTGCACGTACGGTTGGGTCAGGTATTGCGGGTCCCGGACGATTGAGTCGACGACGATCCAGTCGTCGCCGTTCGGCTCCTTGAACCGGTCGAAGTGCTCTTCAACCGTCGTGCTCTCGCTGTACGGCACGCCGTTTCTGCGCAGGTAGCCGGCGCGCAGCCGCGACGTCATCACCTTCAGGCCGCCGCGCACGTCCTCGGGCGCGCCCGCCTTCCGCGCGCGCAGCTCCGCGCCGGGGATGCCTTCCCACTCCGCCACCGAATAGCCCTGCCACGAGAGCGCCTGATTGGCGGCGGCGGCTGCGGCGCCGAAATGAAACAGGCGCGTCTGCGTGCCGGAGTCGATGTCCATCTTCAAGGTGTTGTCGTCCACCCACTCGATGCGCAGCCGTCCCGGCACCCGCATGATCGTCGGCGCGCCGTACGCCTTGCACTGCGCGTCACCCGGCTCTTCCTTCGCGGGATCCCACGCATCGGCAGTCCTGCGTGCCTCGGGGTTGAGCGGCAGCATCGCGAAATCGCCCTTTGGCGGCACCATCATCCGCAGATGCCAATGCTCGGCGACCACCGACACCCAGTAGCCGGTCAGGTCCTTGGGCGCGGCCGCGCGCGCGCTGGCGGGCGGGGCGCCGGCAGGCGGGGGCGTCGCCCCGCCGCCGCGGCCCTGGGCGTATACGCCAGGCTGGACGCCAGTCGTGGCGAGCGCGGCGAGCACCGCGATCAGGATCCCACGCCGCATCAATCGACGACCCCTTCCCATTGCCATCCGTCAACCGGCCGCTTGATGGTGAACACACGCACCCGCCGCGCCTCCGGATCCCGGCCCGGTTCGCCGCCGGCGATGATCTTGTCGCCCGCCCTGAGCGTGGTTCTCGTCACCGGATACTTCGCGGCTGAGAGCTGGTTGCTCGAGCCCCATTCGAGCGTCCAGTTCTCCGTCTTGCCGTCCTTGTTAACGATGTCGATGCGCACGTAGGAATGCGGGTTGCGCCACACGAACTCCTTCACCGTGCCTTCGATCGTCACCCGCTTGGTCGAGTCATAGGCGGCCGTGAATGAGTGGTGCGCCACGAGCGGCGCGCCGCCCGCCAGCACGACGACCGCAGCCGAAAGCGGCAAGAACCTGGGCTTCATGAATGGGTCTCCTACTTCTTGAGGCTTTGGTACGCGGCCTCGATGAACTTGTCGGTCGTCCAGTCGCCGGCCGTCTTGCCGTAGCGCGGCTCGAACTCCAGCGCCGGCCTTCGCGCCTTCACCTGATCGAGCGTCATGCCGCGCCTGATCATGTCCTGCACCCGGTCGCGCACGATCGCCACCATCTCCCGGTAATAGGTGACATCGGGTTGATCGGCCAGGCGTCCACGCCCCGGGATCACCAGCGTCCCTTCTTCCGACTTGCGTCCCGGAATCGTGATGTCGAGCACCTGCTGCAGGCCGTCGATCACCGCCTGGATGCTGCCACCCGCGTTCAGATCGATATAGGGAAAGCTCGTGAGGTCGACGAGGTCGCCGACGCTGATCACGTCGGCTGTGCGGAAGTGGACGATGCTGTTGCCATCGGTATTGCCGGGCACGTGCGTGATCATGATCGGCTCGTCGTTGAAGTACAGCTTCTTCAGCGGAGTCGAGTAGGTGTCGTCGGGCCATGCCTCTTCCGATCGCGCCGCCGTCTGCCCGGTCGGCGCCGACATGCGGTGATACACGGTGACGAAGGAGATCACGCTCGCGCGCTCTTTGCCCAGCCGCCCGTCCGATACCCGCACGTCGGTGGCGATGCGGAACGGGATAGAGGCGCCGGCGGCCGAGATCACGTCGTTGCCGCCGCTGTACACGTCGCGCTCGCTGGCGTTGACGATGTAGCGGATCGGCGCCGTCGAGATCGAGCGCACGGCAGCGAGCACCTGCTGGCTCGTCGCGGCCGGGCCGGTATCGACCATCAGCACGCCGTCCTTGCCGGCATGCACGGTGATGTTCGTGCCGCCGCCGACCAGCATGTAGACGTTGCCCTTCACATGAAGGACGTCAAGTTTCCCAGGCTCGACGGTGGGAATCGCCGGCTGCCAGGCCCAGGCCGGACGCGCCTGCGGCGCGCGCGGCACCGACTGCGTCTCGACGCGCTGCACCGAACCGATCAGGGCGAGCGCGGCACAGGTCGAAACCACCAACCGTCGGCTGCCCGGCAGGACTGCCCTCTTCACTGCGCACGCTCCGCGCCGCCCGCCGAAGCGCTCGTGGCTCGCGGAAAGGGCCCCAGCTTCTTGATGTACTCGGGATACATGGTCTCGCTGCCGCCCTGTCGTGCCTCGTACGGCGTGCCGAACTGGTCGACCACCTTCGGGTCCTGCGCTGGAAGGAGATTCTTGCCCGGCAGGTAATGCGGCACCGTGCCCGGCTCGATCACCGTCTCGGTGGCTTCCTCGCACGGATACGGCGGCATCACCACATCGGGATCGTGCAGCCAGATCAGCGAGGTGCGGACGTACGGCTCCGCGAGGAAGATCGGGTCGTAGATGATCACGGTCGCGCGCAGGTACTCGGGGGAGAAGCGCCTGAACCGGATGCGCACGGTCGACTCGTCGCTGCGCATCGGACCCCAGCGACGGATGTAGTCTTCCTTCAGATGGGTGGCCGTCACCACCAGCGTGGTGCCTTCCCATTCGCCGGTCGCAAACCCGCTCCAGCTATGACGCACGTAATCGGGAGGCCGCGGCCGTCCGTCCATATAGATCGTCGTCTCCTGCTCGCGCATGGAGAGGCGGCCGTGAATGGCGATCAGCTTCTGCGTCGGGTCGTCGACGATGTTCGACAGCCGCAGCGTCGCGGCGCCGGCTTCCACTGAGAAGTCGAAGGCGTGGGGGCGGCAGACCCACTCGGGGACGTCGAAATTCTCGGGGGCCCAGCTCTGCGCCCTCATGCGTCCCGCGGCGCTCAGCGGCAGGCCGGCGTAGTCGCCGTCGAGGCCGCTGCCGTCCTCGTTGCGGGCCAGAGGACGCCACATGCCGGTGAGATCGCGTTGCGCCCAGGCCGGTTGGGCCGACAAGACGAGGACCATTACCAGCAGCGGCGCACGCATCAGATCAGGACCTTTCGGGGCGTCTGCGAGTTGTCTTCGAGGAAGGATTTCTTGTTCTCCAGTTCCTGCACGGTGGGCTGGATCTTCCCGGTGACGTCGATCACGCGGGAGACGACGGTGTGCTCGCCTGAGGTGGCATCGGTCCAGGCGTAGTTGAACTGCTTCCATCCGTATTTGTCGCGCGTCGCCGCATCCAGCGTCGCCGGCCGCCACGGACCGTCGTCCACGCGCACCTCGACCGCCTTGATCGGCGTGCCGTCATTGAGCACGACGCCAAACACGTTGTAGCCTGCGCCCATTTTGGTGATGCGCGCGATGTACGACTTGAGCTGCATGTGGCTGATGTCGGACTCGACCCACTTCATCTCGCCGTCGATCATCTCGCCCTTGAAGGTGCGGTACCACCGCGCCTGGAACTTGCCGAGATACTGCTCTTCCTGCGCGTGGATCTGCGAGAGCCATTTCACGTTGGCGACGCCGTACCAGCCTGGGACCACCAGACGAAGCGGTGACCCCTGGTGGCGCGTGAGCGGCTCGCCGTTCATCGCATAGGCGAGGAGCGGCTCCGCGGACAGCGCCTTGTCGCGCTTCAGCGCGCGGCCGAACTGCTGCTCGACCTTGAACGTCTGCGCGCGCCACTCGACTTCCTCTTCGCCGCGGTCGGCGCCGAAGAAGACGAACTCGCGCGCGGCGCGCTTCACGCCCGCCTTGGCCAGCACGTCGCGCAACGGCACGCCGGTCCAGCGCCCGTTTCCCGACAGGCCGTGCAGCGGCGCGCGGTTGCCCGAGCACTCGAAGCCGGCGACCACGTCCCTGCTGCCCATGCGGCGGAGATCGTCGAGCGAGAACGCGACCGGCCGCTCGACCAGTCCGGAGATCTTCAGGTTGAAGGTGGCCGGATCGACCATTGGGTGGCCGTAATGCTGCGTGGTGAAGAACTGATCCTTGGGCGTGAGCGCGCCGTTGATCGTCCGGATGTCGATGATGCGACGGTCGGGCGCCGTGTTCGTGACGACCTGCGCGGGATAGCCGACAAACGGCACCACCGTCTCGCCCTGCGCCAGGGCCGGGAGCACCCAGTCGGGAATTCCCACGAGTCCAAGTCCTGCAAGCGTGAGCGTGCTCTTCAGGATGTCGCGTCGGGTGGTCGGCGTGGTCATCGGCTCTGCCCCTTCCGCGCCTATCCTATCGCCGAAGGGCGCCCGTTGTCAGGGGTATGCGGCGCAGGTCGGACACGCACGAGCGCAACAGGAAGGGCCCGGTGCCCCTGAAGGGGTCACCGGGCGTCGAGGCCGTTTAGTCGCGATGCGGCGCGCAGAGCATGCCGTTGTTGTAGTTGTCCATCAGGCGGTGTAGCGGTTCGCCAATCTTCCAGGCGTAGCTGGCCGCGTGAACGCCCTTCCCGACCGGACCGTAAGTGGCCATCCATTGATCGGCGGCCGTGATGGTGGTGGCGACGCAGCTCGTGTCGTTGCCGACCATCGCGTTCAGCATCGCCGACACGAGCGAACTGAACATCGTCGTCGTCCTGTCCTTGCCGACGCTGTCGAGCCAGGCAAGCGCCTGCGCGCGGCTGTAGGTGACGCCGCCGACGGTGATCTGACCCACCGGCCACGCTTCCGGGTGGTTCTTCCAGTAGCCGGGCGTACCTGTGCCGGGCTGCACCACCGCCGGCGTAAAGAATCCGAAGTCGGTCGTCGAATCGGGTACCGAGGTGAACGTCGTCGTCACCACGCTATTACCGAGGCCGTCCGACACACCGTCGCTGTCGACCGTGTCGTCGGTGCCGACGTTGGGGGGGGACGGCTGTGTTCCTGGGGGAATCTGCACGCTGATTTGGTAGGTCACGTCAGGGTCGGCCCAGAAATAGTAGAAGCCCTCGCCGTCGGTCGCTGTGACGTTCGAGTCGAGGGTCACGACCGCTCCCTCGATACCCGGCTCGCCCGCATCCTGGACGCCGTTGTTGTTGGCGTCGCTCCAGACCGCGCCGCAGATGCCGCCCGAGGCGCACATCGCCGACTGCGCGGCCGCCGGCGTGGCCGCCACCGAGGCGAGCGGCAGCAGCGCCGCGGCGAGTGCGGCCGCTCGCGCGTGCTTCAGCGGTCCCTGCAGCAGCTGTTGAGTTTTTTCCCGGAGCTCGGCCCCACGACGATCCTGATCGGACATTCTTCTACCCACTCCCTTAGACTGGTTGTTGTGCGGTTCTTACTGGTGAATAACCACTGCATCAGCGATGCAACGGCTGGCGTGACGCAAAGCCTGCGGACGATCATGGAGTGGCTCCATGACGCCGGGCATGAGTGCCACATCCTGACGACTGCGCGCTTCGAGGCGCGAGTCACCTTTACGATCGAGGACCACCTGGCGCAGCGCGGAGTGGACCTCGACACCGTCGCCGCGGGCCGCGGACGAACGAAGCGACCCGTCGTCCATTACGCGGTCGGCGACGTGCCCGTGACGCTCCTGCTGACTCGCCACAACGATGAAACGAAACCCGATCGTGCGGAGTCGTCGCAGTTCGCGGCGCTGCTCCACGACCTGCTCGACGGGTTCGCTCCCGATCAACTGATCGCATGCAACGGACACCCGATGATCTTCGCGGCCCTGGCCGAAGCACGGAGACGAGGCATCACGACGGCGTTTGCCGTGCGAGGGTTCGGCTATTACGACCGCCAGTACTTCGCCGACGTCGACCACGTGTTCACGTGCAGCCAGTTCCTCACCGACGTGTACGCCGAGAAGCTCGGCCTGCAAAGCACACCGCTGGAGCCGCCGATCGATTGGTCCACTGTGGTCGCGCCCGTCGAGTCGCGCGCCTTCGTCACGTTCGTCCATCCGGCGCCGCACAAAGGGCTGTACGTGTTCGCGCGTCTCGCCGGGATGCTCGGACGACGACGTCCGGACATTCCCGTGCTTGTGGTGCAATCGGGCCACAGTGGCGGCGCGCTGAACACCATTCCAGGCATCGATTTCAGTCAGTACCCGCAGATCATGGCGGCCCCTCCGGTTCCGACGCCGGCCGACTATTTCGCCCTGACGCGACTCCTGCTCGTGCCGTCTGTCTGGGAAGAACCCTTCGGCAGGGTTGCCGCCGAAGCCATGATCAACGCCATCCCACCAATCGTGAGCAACCGCGGCTCTCTGCCGCACGTGCTCGGAGGCGACGTTTCCGGGGGCGGCGGCGGACGCGTGCTGTCGATTCCCGAATGGCTCACGGTCGACACCACGCGACTGCCGAGCGAACAGGAGATCGAACCCTGGTTCGGGGCCGTCTGTGACTTGTGGGACGACTCGAACGTTTACCAGTCCGTCGCGACGCGTGCGCGCGCCATCGCCGAGGAGCGGTACAGCGAAGCCGTGTCGCGTCAGAAACATGTCCAGTACTTCACTTCGCTCACACCGGGTTCGACTGTGTAACGGTCATCCGCACAGAGCGCACACCTCATGCCACAACCCGGTCGTGCGATTTCGACGCATCTGTCTGGGGATTTGCACACTGCCGGGGGCGGCGCACGATGACACCGGGCGCAAAACGGTCAGCGCCGCAACGAAATTCGCCATCCCGCCCACCGCCCTGGGAAGAACAACGCCTTTGACAAACGCCTTGGGAAGAACGCCTTGGGAAGAATTGACTGACCGCGCGCCCGGGGCTAGACTCCACCGCGCCGACACTTACTGCGGACGGAGACGTTGCCATGATGACACTCAACCCTAGAACCGGTGCTGTGCTCGCCTTGCTCGCGGGCGCCGCGCTCGTGATTTCGTATTCGGGCAACCGCGCCCAGGCGCAGACCGGGCCGCGCTACGTGTTCGATCCGGGCTGGCCGCAGACCCTTCCCAACAAGTGGAAGATCGGCGGCGTCACCGGGCTGGTGGTCGACCGGGATGACAACGTCTGGGCGTACAACCGGCCCAACGACCTGACCAACATCGAACTCGAGGCCGAGCTCAACCCGCCGATCGCCGATTGCTGCACGCGGCCGCCGTCGATGATCCACTTCGACAAGAGCGGCACGGTGATCGGATCGTTTGCCGCGCCGCAGGGCCACGGCATGGACGTCGACAGCAAGGGCTTCGCCTACCTCGGGCAGAACACCGTCCGGAAGTACGAGATGAAGACCGGCAAGCTGGTCGCCGAGATCCCGCACACGCCCGAAATGGAGAACGGCTCGAAGTTCGAAACGCCCACTCTGCCGAAGTACGTCCCTGGGGTCGGCGGACAGGGCCCGATCGCCGGATTCCTCCCGCCGCCTCCAGGAGCCGGACGGGGCGGCAACGCGCCCGACCCTGCTGCCCAGGCAGCGGCGCGCGCGGCCTTCCGCGCCAAGTACCCGCCGTCGACACCGATGATTGTCGGGGGCCTCGAGGAGATCCGCGTCGACGAGGCGAACAACGAGATCTACATCGCCGACAACTACCTGAACGGCCGCATCATGGTGTTCTCGCTCGACAAGTTCGAGTTCAAGCGCGGGTGGGGCGCGTACGGCCACAAGCTGGCGGACATCAGCACCCGGGACGAGGATCACGCGTACAAACCGAACGGCCCGATGCCGAAGGAGTTTGCCGGCCACCTGACGTTCAACTTCTCGAACGACGGTCTCGTCTACATGGCTGACCGCGTGGCGAACCGCATCCAGGTGGTCGACCGGCAGGGCAACTACAAGGGGCAGGAGTTCATCCTGGCGCCCTACACGGGGATTGGCGGCTCGACTGGCGGCGTCGCGTTCTCGCCGGACAGGGAACAGAGATACCTGTACATCTCGGACCTGACCAACAACAAGATCTGGTTTCTGAACCGCGCCGACGGCAAGGTGGTCGGCACGCTCGGCAGCATGGGCGACAACGGAGGCCAGTTCTACGGCCTGCACATGATCGCCACCGACTCGAAGGGCAACATCTACACGGGCGAGGTCTTTGCCGGTGAGCGCGTCCAGCGCTTCGTGCCCGCCGACAGCCCGCGCGGCAAAGCCATCGAGGCTGCGCTGCGCGTCAACCCGTAGCCGTCAGCTCCTGGCCGGAGGCCTTCGGGCCTCCGGCTATAATCGTCGGGTTCCCTATGCTGTCCCGGCTCCTCACGTCCCTCGATCACCTGCGCCCGCGCACTATCGCGAAGCTCGCCAAGAACGGCGACGACACTCGCCACGAAGTGCGTGACCTGGCCAGGGCCGTCAAGCAGATCGAACGGCAACTGGCGGCGATGGCGACCCGCCAGGACGAGATGCTGACGCGCCTCGAGGAGGTGCGCACGGCCAACCCGGGCGCCGTGCTCGCCGCGAAGCTCGACACCGTCAGCCAGCGCCTCGACGAGCTCGGGCTCCGCGAGCGCCAGCTCCGCGCGGTGCAGCGGGCCGAAGGCAGGTTCGATCGGTGCGAAGGCGATCTCGGGGCGATCCTCGACCGCGAGTCGATTGCGGCGCACGTGCGAACCGCGATCGCATCCGCGACGCTGAAAGAGGATCCGTTTCCGTACGCCGTCGTCGACAACCTCTTCCCGGACGCCTTCTTCGACGCCCTCATCCGGGGACTCCCGCCCGCCGAGCTCTTCGCAGACCGCGCCGTCAACAAGCAACAGCTCACGGTGCCGTTCGAGATCGCGCCGCGCTACGGCCGCCGCGTGTGGGCGTTCATGGCCGAAACCGTCGCCGCGGAGATCGTCGCTCCGGCGATGCTCGAGAAGTTCGGCCCGCAGGTCAACGCGTGGCTGCGGATCAACTTTCCCGTGCTGGGCGAGAATCCGCTGGCGAAGATTTCGATGACTTGTTCTGACGGCCGCATCATGCTGCGCCGCCCTGGGTACTACATCAAGCCGCACCGCGATCCGAAGTGGGGCTTCCTCACCTGCCTCCTCTATCTGAAGAGACCTGGCGACGACGAGTCGTGGGGCACCGACGTGTTGCGTGTGACGGAAGACGAAGAGGCGCGCGGCGCCAAGCCCCACTGGATCGACGAGACGCGCTGCCAGGCCGTCGAGCGCGTCGATTTCCGGCGCAACCGGGCGCTGCTGTTCCTGAACTCCACAGGCGCACACACCGCGCGCATCCCCGACGACGCGCAGCCGGCCGACCTCGAGCGCTATACCTACCAGTTCCGGGTCGGCGCCGAGCGCGAGACTATCCAGTACCTGCTCGCGAACCTGCCCGAGGATCGCCGCGTTTTCTGGGAAGGCAAAGTCGTCACCAGCTACTAGCCTTTCCGCTCACGCGTCACGAGCAGCACGACGGTCCGCAGCAGGCCTTCGCCTGCACCGGTTTTTGCGCGCGGATGAATGCGCTCATGAACCGGCCGTCGACCTGCTCCGCCAGTCCCTGCTCGGAGAGTCCCGCTCCCGTGAGGAACTGGAGGGCATCGGCCGCGCGATACACTCGCGTGGGCTCCACATCGATGCGCTCGAACCCGGCCGACGTCATCTTCGACCGGTAGGTGTTCTCCTCGAGGGCCCCGGCCACACAGCCAATCCACAGTTCCATGCTCCGCCGAATGGCGTCGGGCACGTCACCGCCGCGCATGACGACGTCCGAGACGGCAAAGCGCCCGCCGGGCTTCAGGACGCGGAACGCCTCCGCAAACACACGGTCCTTGTCGGCTGACAGATTGATGACGCAGTTCGAGATGATGACATCCACCGAGTTGTCCGGTAGCGGGATGTGCTCGATCTCGCCCTTCAGGAACTCGGCGTTCGTGAGCCCTGACTTCTGCTGATTCTCGCGGGCGAGCGCCAGCATTTCATCGGTCATGTCCAGCCCGTACGCCTTGCCTGTCGGACCAACGCGGCGCGCGGAGAGCAGCACGTCGATGCCGCCGCCGGACCCGAGGTCGAGCACCGTCTCTCCCGGCTTCAAGTCCGCGAGCGCCGTGGGATTGCCGCACCCGAGCGACGCCAGCAGCGCTTCGGCCGGAATCTGCGCCGCGGCCGCCTCGTCGTACAAGTTCGATGTAATGGGATCATCATCCCCACAGCAGGCGGCGGTCGTCCCGCAGCCGCAGCTTGTCTTTCCGCTTCGCACGCGGAGAGCCGCCTCGCCGTACTTCTGCTTGATCGCGTCCTTGGTCTGGTCCATCGCCCTTCTCCTCATCTACGATATATTCGCCTAGGCGAATGTAATCGCGCGATGATATATTTGTCAAGGCGAATATATGGAGGCTCCCGTGGCCACAACCACCGCGATAGACAAGCTCGAGTCGGTGTTCAAGGCACTGGCCGACACAACCCGGCTGCGCATCCTGGCGCTGCTCAGTTCGGGCGAGGTGTGCGTCTGCCACCTCCACGATTCCATGGGGATCCCTCAGCCGACCGTATCCAGGCACCTCGCCTATCTGCGGCGTGCCGGGCTGGTCGATGCTCGTCGCGACGGCGTGTGGATGCACTACCAGATGTCACGGTCGCTGGATCCGGTCGTTGCCGGCGTCGTGAACGCGGCCGTTCACGCGCTCACCCACGTGCCCCTCACGGCGCGCGACCGCCGCCAGTACGTGAAATGCTTTGGCGAGCTGTGCGCGCCGGCGACCGGCACTGGCGTCTCGTGCTGTCCACCGCCATCGAAGCAGACCCAGAGCTCAATGTGACATCGCGTCTCTTCGCTGCAGTTCTCATCACGCTTGTTCTGCCGGGCTGCGCGAAGTCGCCGCTCCAGCCAGCCGCGGACGCGGCGCCCCGCCGCAACGTCATCCTATTCATTGCGGACGGTCTTCGGCCTGGATCCGTCAATGCCACCGATGCCCCGACACTCCTGATGATCAGAAATGAAGGGGTCAACTTCACCAACAGCCACGCGGTGTTTCCGACGTTGACGATGCCGAACGGCGCGGCCATGGCCACGGGGCACTATCCGGGCGACTCAGGCCAGTTCGGCAATGCGCTGTTCACCGGGCGCCAGGTGTTTGCCACCGGTAACTTCGAAAGGACCCCTGGGACGCTCACGCCAAACCTCGAAGAGGATCACGTGCTCGGCGATGTGGCCGAGATGTTCGGGGGCAACTACCTGAACGAGCAGTCGCTGCTCGCCGCGGCGCGCATGCACGGCTACAACACCGCGGCACTCGGAAAGATCGGTCCCACCGCGATGCAGGACGTCTCGCAGCTGGCACCCGTCCGGGGAGTGTTTCGAACGCCCACCACGGTCATCATGGACGGCGCGACTGGGACTGCGGCGGGCATACCTGTCGACCCGGAGATCTCCCGGCTTCTCGAGCAGGCGGGATTGGGCACCGGACCGCCGGCGCGATCGCAATCTTCCGGCACCAACGAGACGCCCGGCTCCTTGATGCCGAACGTCGCGCACTACCGCTGGCTGGCTGATGCGACGACGAAGGTGATCCTTCCGACGTTTGTCGCGAGTGGAAAGCCATTCGCGCTGGTGTTCTGGTCCGGGGACCCCGACCAGACCCAGCACTCGCAGGGTGACAGCTTGAACGCGCTGACGCCTGGCATCAACGGACCAACCTCGCGAGCGGCCGTGCAGAATGCCGACCGGCTTCTCGAGCAACTGCTCGACTATGTCGAGCAGGAACCCAGCTTGCGCGACAACACCAACATCTTCGTCACGTCGGATCACGGGTTCTCAACCGTGAGCCGCCGCGCCGTCAATGCCGCCGGCGATGTCACACAGAGTTATGCGGCGACGTTTACGTACAGAGACGCCACGGGCCGCCAGGAGGTCAACACCGGCTTCCTCCCGTCGGGCCACCTGGCGATCGACCTCGCCCACGCGTTGAACCTTCCGCTCTACGCGCCTGACCTGCAGCTCACCAACGACAATGGCATGCGGGTGTTCGCGCGCATCGATCCGACGCTGCCACGAGCATCGGCCACGGGCCGCCAGCGTCCGGTGGCAGGGGCCCTCATTGGCGGGACGGGGCGAATCGACCGCTCCGACGCACGGATCGTCGTTGCAGGCTATTCGCTCTATGTCCCCGACCGTGACGCGAACCTCGTTCGCATGATGGTCGCGTCGCTGGCGACGCTGGATTACGTCGGCGCGCTGTTCGTGCATGACTCGTACGGACACGTCCCCGGTGCATTGCCGATGAGTGCGATCGGACTGGTTGGGGAGACACCACTGCCCTCCCCGGCGGTGATCGTTGGACTCCGTGAATTCGCGCTGGATCCAGCCAATCCCTACATGACGTCGGTCGTCGTCGAAGGCGGCCTTCAGCAGGGGCAAGGCACCCACGGTGCTTTTGCGCGCGCCAACAGCTTCAACAACATGGCGGCGATGGGACCTGATTTCAAGAAAGGCTTCATCGACGAGGCGCCCGTTGGCAACACGGACATCGCGCCGACGCTGGCCAGGCTCATGGGGATCACGATCCCGGCAAAGGGGTCGTTGAGTGGACGGGTGATTGCCGAGGCGCTCCTCAATGGCCCCCGAACAGTGGCTTCTCAGAGACGAACGCTCCGGTCAGATGTGGCGGGCGCTGGACAGGCGACCATGCTGAACTACCAGCAGGTCGGAGAACAGCGCTACTACGACGAGGCGTGTCTCACGGCGCGGAGCGATTGCCGCTGAAGCGAAACACCTCGTAGTACGGATTCTCGAATATCTGCTCGAGCGGAATCGGCTCCAGATGCGCGTAGTCCTTCCGGATCACGGAATGCATCCATTCATGGGTGCGCGGCCTCCGGGACAGGCTTGCTCCACACTGGCTGTTGCAGCAGTTCCTGCAGACCCCGCCGGGGCATGAGCATCGCGCGCGCACGCACGTGGCTTTCTGATCGAGAGCGGAATGAAACGGGTCCCTCCGAAGAGGAACCCGCCCCATGTCTCACACACTAGAAGTTGAGCTGGGCCACGACCTTCAGCAGCCGCGGCTTCTGGACCGACGTCGGCCTCTGCCAGGTGCCGAACGAGTTGTTGAAGCCGAGCGGCGTGTTCGCATTGAGGACGTTGAAGAAGTCGAGGCTGACGTTCGCGCGCGTCGCGCCGAACCGGAGCACCTTGCCGACCCGCAAGTCGAGCTGGTTCACGCGCGATCCGTAGATCGTCCCAGGCTCGACGATGTTCACGGTGATGTTGCTGGCGCCGCCCGCAAGCGGCCGGCCGAGCGACGGCGCCACCTGGGCATTCGATGCCACCAGATCCGCGAGGATCTCCGGGCCCGCCAGGCTCTGGACGGTTCCGCTCACCATCACATCGATACGAGGAATCGTGTACGAGCCGAACCCCTTGAACTGGGTACGGAACGCCCCAGTGACGTCACAGAAGGGCAAGCCGACCGGGTCGATCTCAGGCAGTTGCGCCAGCACGTCGCACCGGTTGGTGCTCAGGCGCTGCGTGCTGGTGCCGCCACGGAACATCAGTCCCGACGCCGGCCGAGCATCGACGGTGAGGTCGAAGCCGTTCACCGAGCGATCCTCCCCGCCGAAATTGTCTGAGAACGTGATCAGCCCGTTGGCGGGCACGCCGAACCGGTCGGGCCTGATGTTTCGCAGTCCGCTCAGGACGTAGCCGCCGCCGCCCGGCAGCCGCGGATCGGCTGGCGCCGTGAGGCCGAACTGATCGAAGTCAGACGCCGACAGGGCGAGGTTATCGGTGACGATGAGGTTGCCGAACCAGGTCCGGAAGTACTCGGCCGAGAGCGAGACCCGCGGCAGGATTTGCTGCTGCACGCCGCCAGAAAACTGCCAGTTGTAGTCGCGCTTGCCCCAGCCGCTGGTCACGTCCGGGTCGTAGTTGACGCCGGGCCGCGGCGAGCCGAAGTCGCGGTTCGACATCGCCCCGCACTCGCCGTTGGCAGCCGTGTTCTGCAGGTCGCAATCGGCAACGAAGTTACGGTTGGCATCGTTCCACGACCGGTTGGTGCTGGTGACCACCCGGCTGGCCGGCGCCATCGCCGTCGTGAACGGTGCACCGCTGTTCGACAGCGGATGGAACGACAGGTACTTGTTCATGCTGGCCTTCAGCGCCGTCCGGCCGTCGCCGAACAGGTCGTAGGCCGCCCCGACTCGCGGGGAGATGTCGTTCCAGCTCACCCCCTCGCCTCCCGGCAGCACGAAGTTGCGCGTCGGCACCATCGGCCCCGGCCCAATCGTCACGCTCGGAAAATAGCTGCGGAAGTGATCGTACCGGAGGCCGCCGCTTACCGTCAGGCGGTCGATCGTCCAGCGGTCCTGCACGAAGGCTGCCGCGGCGGTGCTGTTGGACAGATTGTCGTACGGCGTCGCCTCCATGGTGAGCTGGTTGGGCACGCCGTCGCGGAACCGGTAGCTGATCGGCGCGTCGATCGTGAAGCGCTCCTGCTCCTGCCCGGCGCGGTCGTGCGAGGCGCCGACGCGGAACGAGTGCGCGCCGGTGATGTACGACATCGCAAACCGGCCGAGCACCGTGCGGTTCCAGGTGTCGGTGGCGTTGCCCGTATCCGCGCGGTACTGGATGTTGCCCGTCTGCTCCGTGACGCCGATCATCTTCACGCCGCCCGGGTTGTTGACGAAGTAGCCGTTCTCACGCGGGCGGAACGCATGCTCCCGGTGCTTGAGGACGTGCGCTTCGAGCAGCAGCCGGTTTGTGAGCGGCGCCGTCCAGTCAACGAACACGTAGTCCTTCGGGTCGAGGATCGCCCGGGACCCTTCGGCGGCCTCCAGCGTGATGATCGCCGTGGGCACGGGACACTGGCACGACGGCTGGCGGTCGTAGGCGACCGCCAGCTTGTTCTTGGTGTTGGCCTGCCACGTCACGCGCCCGTTGACGCCCTTCCACGTCGGGCCGCGCACCGCCCGTTCGCTGGGGTCAGGGACGTAGGTCCAGACGTTCGGATCGCCCGAGGCCCGGTTGACGAAGATCGGCACGTACTCCCGGGCGGCGTTGTAGCGTCCGGCGGTGTGAAACCACACGCGGTTCTCGACGATCGGACCACCGAAGGCGAAGTTGAAGTCGGAGAATCGCTTCAGCGCGTTCGGCGTGGTGAGCCCCTGGTCGCGCAACTCCTGGGTGAAGTTGTCGCCCTGCATCGACTCGTTGGCGAACGACGCGTTGGCCGTTCCCGCGAAGCTGTTGCCCCCCTCACGCGGGATGAGCTCCATGCGAATGCCGCCCTCCGCCAGTTCGGCGTTGGCGCCGCCTGTGTCGACGACCACTTCCTGGAAGGCCAGGAAGTTGCCGCCGCCGCTCTCACCGCTGCCCTGCGCGGAGTGGAGCGACAGCCCGCCGATCACCATGCGCGGCTCGTTGACCCCGCGCACGAAGTTGTCTCCGGCCGGCCCGAAGCGCGCCTCGCCGTCGGTGCCGCTGAGATCGACGCCGGCGCTGGTCGTCGTCACCGTTGAAATGAGCATGGCGACGGTGGCGACGCTCTGCCCGACCGGGATGGCCGACAGCGTCTCCTGGTCGAGCACGCTCTGGCGCGTCGTCGACTGCACGTCAACCACCGGCGTCTCGCCGGTCACGGTGATCGTTTCTTCGAGGCCGCCGACGCGCAGGTCGGCGTTGATCGTGGCCGTGAACGATCCCGTCAGCTCGATCCCTTCGCGCCGGACCGTCGCGAAGCCGGGCAGCGTGAACACGACCGCGTATGCGCCCGGCCGCAGGTTCTCGAGGCGGTACTGCCCCGTCCCGTCGGTGACCACCGAGCGTACTTTCTCAATCAGCGCAGGGCTGGAGGCCTCCACCGTCACTCCGGGCAGGACTCCCCCGGAGCCGTCACGGACGACGCCCGTGATGGACGCCTGCGCCCATGCGGCCGACGGGATGAGCACCGCCGCCAATATCAACACCAGCCGCGTAACCTGTTGCATCGAATCGAACTCCCTCATAGTGACCTCGGGTGTCCCTGTGCGATGACTGAGAACGCCGCCGCACTGTAGGTTTCGTGCGTCGCGACCCCGACCCTGTCGTGAAGACGTCGATCTTGCGGCCTTGCAGGACATGGCGTCAATACCCGGCGGGATGGATGTCCAGAATAGCGAAGCGTGGTCGGCTCGCCCTGACGCGATATTCGACCGGTAGGTGTCTACTTGACCGGCAAGGGCGTGATATTCGATCGTCCGCCGCCCGGCCACGGGGTCGAGACCGTCACCGTGTAGGTACCTGCGGCAGCAATCCGCTCAGTCGGCACTCTCGCGCGCAGCTCCGTGGCGCTGGTGAATGTCGTCGCGAGAGGCCGCCCGTTCAATTCGATCAGAGACGAGGTGTCGAAGTTGTACCCTCGAACGACGAGGTCGAACGGACTGCCGTCGTGGATCACCTGCGACATCTGATTCATCGTGACGCTGATGACATCGGTGACCACGGGAACGCCATGGGCCGCCCTCGTGGTCCCGATGCTGTCGGCTTCGGCGAAGTCGGTGTAGTACTCGCGGTGGTAACTGGTGTCGACCAGTTGTCCGTTCTTCACGACGGCGCTGATCTTGCGCGTGTTCGCGATATCGGCGAGCGGATCGGCGTCCAGGATGACCAGGTCCGCAAACTTTCCGGTCGCAATCGTGCCGACCCGGCTCTCCTTCTTCAGCAACTCGGCAGGCGCCCTGGTCGCCGACACCAGCGCCTGCATTGGCGTGAGGCCCGCGTCCACCAGCAATTCGAGCTCCTGATGCAGGCTGATGCCCGGAACGCTTGCGGTACCTCCCGCGCCCGTACCGGCGACCACGCGTCCGCCTGCCCTGGCGAACCGCCCGACAAACTCCTTCGCATTGACGTAGCCGCGCCTGAACTCGTCCAGGATGTGCGGCGGCACCGACTCGCCGAACGGCGACGGTCCGAGCGTCGCCGATGAGCTCCGCAACGTGCGCCAGAACGTCAGCGAGGCCAGTGCCGACGTCAGCGGAACGTAGCGCAGCTCCGGGCGCATCAACAGGTCGTAATTCGCCAGCTCGAAGCGGCGCGCCTGCGGCGCGGCGGCGCCGTGATCGGCCACCAGCAGTGGGATGAGATACGTGCCGCGCTGAATCATGCGGGCCACCAGGGCATCGGTCCTGCCCTGCTCGATCCACGCGTGCGGGCTCGCAATCTTCCCGTCGCGAAACTCCTTCCCCTTGGCGGGCGTCATCAGCGTCTGGCTGACCCCCGAGAGGTGCGCGATACCGTCGACGCCAGCCTCGAGCGCCGCGTCGACGTCGCTGAAATCACCCAACACCGGGACGTCCACCGCGTGCGCCTCACCGGTGATGGCGCGCAGCTCGTCGAGCGTCAGGTCGCCGCCGATGTTGATGAAGTCGGGCCCCTTGACCAGCAGGGCCCGCACCGCGCTTCGGGCCGAATCTGCGCCGGCGACATCGAACCTCGATGTCGATCCGCTTCGCACCTCGAACGCTGCGATATCATCAGCACGGGCGCGGCGATCGAAGGCGCCGGCCGCCGTAAGAATTCTTGGGCCGCGGATGCTCCCACCGCGTTCGGCGTCACGCACGGCGAGAATCCAGTCGCTCGGACCGCCGGCGTCAACGATCGTGGTGATGCCGTGGTTGAGAAACAGCTCCCCGGTCCATCCCCGCCAGTGCGCACGGCCATCGATCAGGCCGGGCAGCACGAACTTCCCGGTCGCATTGACGATGCGTGCGTTGGCGGGTATTCGCACCGTACCCGCAGGACCGACCGCGATGATGCGCGGCCCCTCGATCAGCACGGTGTGGTTGGGCGCCGGCGGCCTGCCGCTGCCGTCGATCAGCGTGGCGCCGGTGATCGCCAGCAGGACGGGTGTCGCGCCGCGCTGCGCGTCAAGGGTCGCCGCCAGCGCGACACATGCGGCAACCAGCCCTGCCGCGGCGCCGGCGAGCCTCGTGCGGGACACCGTTAAGATTTCCCTTTCTTCAGCCGTGCCTCCAGAAACGCGAAGGTACGCTCCCACGAGACGGCCGCATGGTCCTGCTGGAGATGCTCGCCGTGCGACGCCGGCATGTCGTGCACTTCCGCAAACCCGTGCCCCGCGGGATACCAATGGAGATCGAGCGGCCTGCCCGCATCGCGCATGTTGTTGGCCCACATCTTGACGCCCGCGAGGGCGATGCTGTCGTCCTCCAGGCCGAAATGCGCGAGGATCGGTGCACGGATGTTCTTCAGTGCCGCCGGATCCGGCCCCGGGGGCGGCGTCACCGGGCCGTAATAGACCACGCTCGCCGCCAGGCGCGGATCGGCCACCGCAAACAGCAGCGCATAGGTGCCGCCCATGCACCAGCCGACGGCGCCGATCCGGTCGGGTATGACGTCCTTTCGAGACTGGAGGTAGCTCAGCGCCCCGGCCAGGTCTTCGCCCCCCTGCGGACGGACCTGATCGCGGAGGTGCAGGCCGTCTGCGTAGCTACGAGGCCGCCGGCCAAAGAGGTCCACCGCCAGCACCACGTACCCTTGCGCCGAGAGCCGCCGGCCGATCTCAAAGTCCCATTCGGACTGGCCGTTGATCCCGTGGATGTCGATCACGGCCGGGAACGGTCCTGGACCCTCCGGCAGGAACAATACGCCGCCGAGCTCGCGCGCCGCGCCCTGGAACTTGACAGGTGTTCCTCCGGCGCCGCCCCCTTGCGCATCGCCGCTGGCGACGAGCGCAAGGAACGCGATGAACACCGCCGACACGCCGGCCAGCATTCGCGGTCGCATGTCAGAACTCCGTGCTGTTGCGTGTGCCGTTGTACCGCCTGTCGAGCCGCTTCCCTGCCGTCACCATCACTTCCTGGAAGTTGTCGCTTTCCTCCTGCACCCGCCCGCCGGTGATCATGTGGATTTTCCACGTGCCGAGGCGGTTGACGGCGTCGTCAGGCACCGCAACCTTCATTTCCGTCGGCGAGAACTGCACCACCGGCAGAACGAGATCGTCCCAGAGCACCCGGTTCTCGCGATTGAAGCCGGTGCCCTTGATCGTCAGCACGACGTTCTTGCTGCCCATCGGCACGCCGACGGGCGAGACCGACGTGATGTGCGGCCGCGGCAACTGCCCGTTGAGCGGCAGATACGGGCGCGGAATCACCGCGCGGTATTCCAGCGTGTAGCCGAGCGGCTGGACCTTTCCGTGCTGGATGACGAGGTCGAGCGAGCGAATGTTCTTGATGTCCTGCAGCGGATTCCTCGCGAGGATGATGAGGTCCGCCAGCTTGCCGGTTTCAATCGTGCCGAGGTTCTTCTGCTGGTTGACGTACTCCGCCGGATTGATCGTTGCGCCCTGCAGAATTTTGAGCGGTGCGACACCGGCCGCCGCCTGCAGTTCCATTTCGTGCCAGACCGCCAGCCCCGCCATCGCGTGATAGTAGTTGTCGGTTCCGACAAACAGCTTGCCGCCGGCTTCTGAGAACTTCCGCGTGAACAACTGGAAATTGGCAAGCGCCTTCTTCAGCAGGTCCTGGATCTTCGGCGAGGGTGGCCAGGGATAGGGGAAATCCGTGTCCCACATGCGCACGTAGACAGGGAACTTCTCCCGCAGGTAGTACAGCTCGGGTATCGCGGTGACGCGATGGGTTTCAAGCTGGTACTGATCCCACTGCGGGTAGGCGCCGTGGAACTCCTGCACGAAGTTCGGCTCGAGACGCACGTTGCGATCGACCATGAACTTGATGAATTCGTCGAACTTGGCCGGGTCGGCGTACGCCCATGGGAGCGGCCCCTCGGTTTCGACGTCGTCTTCGGCATGGGTCTCCCCTCCGGCCCGCGGTGCCTTGAGTTTTGCGGCGATCGCCGGCGAGGTGGTGACCACGGGAATGCCGCGGCCGTGGGCGATCGCGTCGACACCCCTGAGAATGGCCTCGCGTGCGTCCGCACGACCCAGGTGGCTGGTGACGTTGATGCCTTCGGCGTTGGCGACATCCGTCACGGCGAGGATCATGTCGGGCGTCGCATTGGCGTAGACCTTCAGGAAACTGGATCCCGCCGCCAGGTTCGCCTTGGCGCCGTCAACCGCCTGCTCGACATCTCTCGCGTTCCACTGATGCGGGCCGAGCGATCCGCCGATCGACATCCCCTGGTAGAAAATGCGCGGGCCGACCCAGAGCTGCTTCGCGCGGGCTTCCTGAACGGCGGCAATCCAATCCATCAGGTTGCCCATGTCCATGCTGGACGTCACACCGTGGTTGATGTTCAGTTCGCCGTCGTAATCGCGCGTATGGACGTGGGTGTCCCACAAGCCGGGCAGGATGAACTTGCCGGCGGCGTTGATCACCGTGGCACCCGCCGGCACCTGAATCTGACCGGCGGTGCCGATGCGGGACATGCGATCGCCCTCGATGACGATGATCGAATTCGGTTGCAACGCTCCGGTGCGCACGTCGACGATCGTGCCGCCCTGCACCACGGTAGCCCGGCCCGCCTGTGGCGGCGCCTGGCCAGCGACGAGGCTCGCCATCAGAACGACGAGCGCCAGACCGGCTAACAGGACTTTCCTCGTACGCATGATGCACTCCTGGTTCAGCAATGCGACCGCTACCGCTCGATTCGGCGCATCGTCTTCGGTTTCGCAAACACGCTGTCGTCGATCGGCACGTTGTCCTGCACGAGCATCACCGATTCGCGTGAGCGCTCGTCGTAGTGCTGATTGATGTGCAGAAAGGGGACCATCGTTCCGGTACCCGCGTCGCGGTAATCGGAGAAGTCGATCTGCTGATAGTTCGGGCCGAAGATCGTCGGATCCCCGTTCAGCCGCCGCAACAGCAGTCCCGTCTCCACGTCGAAATACATGTATTCGGGAACGTCGCCGCCCTTGACGTAGCCTTCGATCAGGTAGGTGTCGCGCCTGACATCCTGGCCCGGTCCGATGGCGTGCATGATCGCCTGCCGCCCGCGAACGACGAATCGTTCGTGCTGGGACTTCAGCTTCTCCAGGTCCAACGCCATGTAGCCGTAGAAGTAGTTGTTGTGAAAGGCGCGTGCCTGGCGTTCGTACGATGAGTCGACGATCGGCCGGTCGCTGCCAACCGGAATCGCCGAAGCGGCCGTCTCGCCGGTCCAGCAGCTTCGGCCGTCGCACCCCCCCATCCACTGCAGGAAGCGGCCATCCTTCCTGCTGTGGTTCGCGACGATCTTGTCCGGCATCTTCGCGTAGCGAAACACGTTGGTGACGCCAGACGGTTCCTGCGGCATGACGCCGATGGAGACCGCGCCGACGTAGACCGCGCGCTCCATGATGTGAATGCGCGTGCGCACGGCGCGGAGCGCCTCGCGGCCGCCCATCGCCTGCTCGTACCTGGCGAGAATCTCGTCGGCCGTCGGAAGCGGCATCGCCGGAGATCCGCTCGCCCCAGGCCACTCATACGGGCCGGTGCGCAGCGGCGGCTGTACGTTTGGCACGACGATGGGAAGCGTCGCGCCACGATGGCAGGTATCGCAGCCGACCCGCGTCTGACCGCCGAACGCATCCCGGTTGAGCGTCTGGGTCATCGCGATCATCCGGCGCGCCACCTGCTTCATCGGCTTCGCGTCGCTCGCCAGATCCTCGACGTGGCAGAACCCGCACTCCTGCCCGAGCGAGGTCGTCATGTCGTGCATGGCTCCCATGATCTCGTTGGCCGGGAGTCCCTTCAGTACCTGGATGTTCTTGTACTCCTGCTCGGCGGCCCTCGGCGCCGGCCGCGGTGCGTTTTGCGCCGCCACCGACGAGATGAACGCCGTCACCGCCGCGCAGACGACCAGCAGCCGCATCTCAGCGCGCTCCCTTCGGAACCCGTTCCCAGGTATAGACCTGCCGCCGGCCGCCACCCATGAAGTCCTGAACGAGCCGGCCGTTCTCGAGGGTGGACTTCCGTTCCTCGGTCTGCCCGGCCAGGTTCGGCGTCCGCACAACCTCCATCACGTACAGAACCTCCTCCCCCTTGACGCTGAACGGACCGGCCGCGGCGGTCATGTTGCGGAACGCCTCGACGTAGGCCTTGTTTTCGCCGGCCGTGAGCGCACCGGCAGCCTTGTCGCCGGCACCGGCCGGAATCTGCGGGCGCTCGCGATTGGTGACGAAGCTGTAGTGATCGCCCTGGAAGATCATGTAGCCGGTGGCCTTCTGCGGCGCTCCGTCATACGTCAGCGAGACGAGCGTCCATGCGCCCTGAAGATCGGCGGCCGTCAGCGAATGCTGCGCAAGTGCGGTCGCCGCCGACATGGCTCCACACAGCGAGATGAACCCTGACAGTGCAACTATCCTGAGCATCGCAGGCCTCCCCAGCGCGTCACTCGAAACGAACGGTGAGCTGAACCGCCGCCGATTCACCTCCGCCCGGTCGAGGCGTCCGCACGCGCACGTTCGAAGCCCCCGGAATTCGGGTCTGCTCCGCGGGCACCACGGCCTTCAGCTCGGTCGGTGATACATAGGTCGTCGCCAGCGGACGGCCGTCGAGGAACGCCACCGAGTTGCGCATGAAATTTGCCCCGCGCAGCGTCAACGTCACGCCTTTGGATTCAGCGGTCACCGCCGGCGCGATCGCCGTGAGCTGCGGCGGACGGGGCCCCTCGCCGGGAGGTCCCGGCATCTGCATGCGCGGCAGTGGGTTGGTGTAATACCAGTGGTAGCCGATCGGCTGCACGCGGCCACCCTGGATCACCGTATCGACCGTGCGCAGGTTGCGGACGTTGTCGAGCGGGTTCTGCTTCAGGATCACGATGTCGGCGATCTTGCCCTGCGCGACGGTGCCGAGCTCCTTGTCCTTGCGCACGAATTCCGCCGACCACAACGTCGCCGACTGCAGCGCCTGCATCGGGGTCATGCCGGCGTCCACGAAGAGTTGCAGCTCCTGATGCATGCCCAGCCCCGGCATCACGTAGCTGTGCGGCGCCGTTCCCGGCAGCACCCGCACGCCAGCGGCGACCAGTTTCTTGATCAACCCCTGCAGATTCCTGTAGCCCGTGCGCCACAGTTCCCAGTCAGGACTGGTCCTGTCGACGGTCCCCACGTTGCCCGACGCCACCCATGCAATGCCCGTGTCGAACTCGTTGGTCAACTGGGGAAGCATGTTGAGAGCAGGCAGGTACTGGAGGTTGGGATTCGACAGCAGCCGGTAGGCCTCGAGCTCGAATTCGTCCCGCCGGTCGTGACTGACCTTGAAGTCCTTGACAAGCGTGGGAATCCACGTCGTCTTGTGCTTCGCCATCAGTGCGACCAGTTCGTCATAGTCGCTTCCCAGCGCGTACAACCTAGCGTCCGCTTCCTCGCCTTCACCGAGCGCGAGCTGCTTCTCGATCGTCGCGCGCGTCGCCGGGTCCGTGATGTTCGCGCTGCCAACCGTGTAGGTGTGCTTGATGCCGGACATTCCCGCCTCGATCGCCTCGCGCGTGTAGAGCGGATATCCCGACGACGGCAGGCCCACTTTCTTCGCTTCGTCGATGACCGCCAGCAGCGACTCTTTCTTGAGCGCGAAACCGACGCTGATCATGTCAACGCCGCGTTGCTTGAGCTCGCGCACTTGCTCGCGCGCCCGCTGCGGATCGGCGTTGTCGGCCACCAACTGACCCGCGGTAAAAAACCGCGGGCCGAAGATTTCGCCCTTGGCGATGGCGTCGCGCTGCGCGAGCGTCCACTCGAGAGGGCTGCCGCTCCAGTCGACGTAAGACGTGATCCCGTGGGTAATCAGCAGCTCGGCGTAGAAATCACGGGAATGGATGTGCGCGTCCCAGAGCCCGGGAATGATGTACTTGCCTTCCGCGGAAACGATCTGCGCGCCAGAGGGAAGAGGCGTGGTCGCTGACGGCCCAATCCGCGCAATGCGCCCGCCGCTGACCACCACCGTCGTCGATGGACGCGGCGCTGCCCCGGTGCCGTCGATCAACGTCCCGCCGACGATCGCCAGATCGGTTGATTGCGCGATGGCAACCGGCGTCCGCGCGACCGGCACGCTGAGTATCACCATGGCCACGACGACCACCACCAGTACCCAGGGACCGCGGTTGTTCCGTACCTGCTTCATCGTCGTCCTCACTTCGATACGCGTTACGTGCGGAACAGCAACGCCGGGCGCCTGCGGTGATGCGCTACGACTGGCCGAACTGGGGATTTGGGCGCCTACTATATCCCTTCCTGCAGGTTCCTGCCCATGACCGAGCCCAGGGAGGTGGCGGGCGTATATAATCCCGCCACTCTCACCAGACCCGGCAAAACACAGGAGGCCTCATGCCCGCAAGACGTGCATTGCTCGCCCTCTTCTTTCTCGTGCTCTCTCCAGGAATCGTCTTCGGTCAGGCGTCGATCGCCGGGGTCATAAGGGACACATCGGGCGCGGTGCTGCCCGGTGTGACGGTCGAAGCGTCGAGCCCCGCTCTCATCGAGAAAGTCCGGAGCGCCGTCAGCGACGGCACCGGCCAGTACCAGATCATCAACCTGGCTCCCGGCGCCTATGCGGTCACCTTCACGCTGCCGGGCTTCAATGTCGTCCGCCGCGAGGGCGTCGAGCTCACCGGCACATTCACGGCGACCATCAACGCCGAGATGCGCGTCGGAGCGGTAGAGGAAACAGTCACGGTGACCGGCGCGACGCCGATCGTCGACGTCCAGAGCACCACGCGGCAGCAGGTGCTCGGACGCGAAGTCATAGACACGATTCCCGCCGGCCGAACGACCTACAGTCTCGCGTTGCTGATCCCGGGCGTGTCGTTCGGCGGACCGGCGTCGCAGGACGTCGGCGGTTCGACGCAGAACACGACGATTGGCTTAGTCGCTCACGGCAGCCGCTACAACGACCAGGCCAGCGTACAAAACGGCGTGTCGATCGCGGCGATGGCCGACAAATCGTGGTTCTCGCCGATGCTCTACAACCCCACCGCGACGCAGGAAGTGGTGATCGACACCTCGGCGGTGAACGTGGAACTGCCGTCAGGCGGCGTGCGCACCAACGTCATCACCCGCGACGGCGCCAACCAGTTCAACGCGACGATCTACGCCAACTTCGCCAACGAATCGATGCAGGGAGACAACTTCACCGACGACCTCCGAACCGCGGGCCTCAGGCAGCCAGGGGCGATCCGCAAGCTGTGGGATGTCAATCCCGGCCTCGGCGGCCCGCTGAAGCAGGATCGCGTCTGGTTCTATCTCTCGGGCCGTTACACCGGATCGAGCAATTACGCCTCAGGTATCTCCAGCGACCTGAATCTCAACACGCCGAACGCCTGGACCTACGCACCGGACCTCGAGTCGAGACCGGTGAACGACCTGGTGACCAAGGACGGCCAGTTGCGCCTGACGTGGCAGGCCAGCCAGAAGAACAAGATCGGCTTCGTCTGGCACGAGCAGACGATCTGCGGCTGTCCGGCGACGGTGAGCGCGACCAACGCGGTCGGGCAGCAGCGCGCGTTTCCTGTGCAACGTCTGCTGCAGGGCGACTGGACCTCGCCGGTCACCAACCGGCTGCTGATCGAAGGCGGAGCGGTCAAGTACCGAGGCAACAGCGTCGAACGTCCGCTGCCCGGGCTCAACCCGGACAACGTCACGGTGCTCGAGCAATCGACCGGCCTGACCTATCGCGGCAACGATCCCTACCGGGAGCGGCCGAACGGGAGTGCGCACCTCCGGGTCGCGGTGTCGTACGTCACCGGCACCCATGCCTTCAAGGGCGGGATCAATCACACCAGCGGCTGGGCACGCACCAGCAACTTCGCGAACCAGCAGGTCACCTATCGCTTCAACAACGGCGTGCCGAACCAGATCACGCAGTTCGCGTATCCCTTCGTGTTCCACGTCGACATCGACCACAACATGGGGATCTTCGCGCAGGACAAGTGGACGATCGGCCGGCTGACGATGACCGGCGGCCTGCGCTACGACTATTTCACCAACAGCTTTCCGGAGTCGACGCTCGCGCCGACGCGGTTCACGCCGACTCGCAACGTCGTATTCCCGTCGCAGACCAATCTCGCCCTGCACGACATCACGCCGCGCGTCGGCGGGGTCTACGACCTGTTCGGCGACGGCAAGACCGCGGTGAAGGCCTCGATGAACAAATACCTGTCCGGGCTCGGCTCGATCGACTTGTCGGCGATGCCGCACCCGGTGGCCAATGCGGTGTTGAACGCCAACCGATCGTGGGCCGATGCCAACCGCAACTTCGTGCCGGACTGCAATCTGGTCAGTGCAGACGCCAACGGCGAGTGCGGCGCGATGTCGAATCGAGACTTCGGCAGCGTGAGACCCGGCGCGACCTTCGACCCGGAGATTCTGCAGGGCTTCGGAAATCGCGGCTACAACTGGGAGCTCTCGGCGGGCGTGCAGCATCAGGTCGTGCCGCGCGTCGCCGTAGATTTCGGCTTCTTTCGCCGCTGGTACGGCAACGACGTCGTCACCGACAACCGCGCGCTCACGTCGGCTGATTTCACGCCATTCAGCATCACGGCGCCGCAGGACGCGCGGCTCCCCGGCGGCGGAGGCTATGCGGTGACGGGGATGTACGACCTCCATCCGAACAGGTTCGGCGTGCCCGCGCAGAACTACGTGACGTTCGCCAAGAACTACGGCAAGTTGACCGACGTCTGGAACGGCTTTGACTTCAACACCAACGTGCGGCAGCTCGGCGGGGTGATGCTGCAGGGCGGATTCAGTACGGGTAGGCGAACCACCGACATGTGTGAAGTGGCCGCGAAGCTGCCGCTGTGGCTGGCGACCAACGCGGGGGCCGCGGCCAACAACCTGGTGCAGTCAGGCACCTTCATCAACGTCGGGGCCGGGCGGAATCTCGACATCGTGGATCCGGCCGGCGTGCTGACGCCGCAGGAGTTCTGTAGCCAGGATTCCGGGTGGCAGACGCAGTACAAGCTGCTCGGCACTTACACCATTCCGAGAGTAGACGTGCAGATGTCGGCGGCGCTACAGAATCTGCCGGGACGGCAGATGGCGGCGTACTTCGTCGTGCCGAATGCAGTGGCCGCGGCGTCGCTCGGCCGGAGCCTGGCGGGCAACGCCGCCAACGTGACCGTCAACATCGTCGAGCCAGGCTCGATGTACGGCGAGCGACTGAACCAGCTCGACCTCCGCTTCTCGAAGCTCCTGAACATGGGGCGTATGCGGTCAATGCTCAGCCTGGATCTCTACAACGCGTTGAACGACAACACCGTCCTGACGCAGAACAACAATTACGCCGCCTGGCTCCGGCCGCAGTCGATCCTCACGGCGCGATTCGCGAAAGTCAGTATGCAGTTCGATTTCTGAGGCGTCAGTACGGCGGGCGGGGGCGCGAGGAGGCCGGGCCTGTCCTCCTCGCGCTCACTTCTCTCCGGTGCTGTTCGTCAGCGCGCCGCGCGTGCGCTCACGGGCTTGTTGCCGTTGGGCCTGAACACCGCCACGCGGCCATCCAGCTCGAACCACCCGTCGCCGTTGTCGTCGGGATTGATCTTCGGCGTATGCCCGCGGACCACCGGGAACGGGAAGTAGGTGAATCGGCCGGTCTTCTGATCGTAGCGGACCAGCGAGTTGTAGTTCTGAACCTCGCTCCAGACGTTGTCCTGGCGGTCGACGAATACTTCGTACACGTTGCCGTACCGCAGCGGCAGCTTGACATCGGACGTCTGGTTCGCGTCGGCGTCAATCCGGCCAAGCGCGTTGCCGAAGTACTGCGCCGTCCAGATGATCCCCTTCGAATCGACCGTCGGCCTGCGGCTGGTGTGGCCCAACTTGAAGAGCATCGGCTTCGGTTTCTTCGGATCGCGCACCCAGACTTCGTAGCCGAGTCCGTACCCCGTGGCCATGACGCGATCGCGGCTGTCCACGTGCATCCCGTACCATCCGGCGCCGCGCACCGGATTGTGCTCAGTGATCGCGTTGGTCCTGGGGTCCAGCTCGACAATCCTGGTGTGCCCCATGTTATTGGCCCAGAAGACCCTCCCTGTTGAATCGACGACAACCGTCAGTCCCGAGCTGCCCTTCGACTCGATCGGCAGGTACTCCTTGAACTGTCCGGTCTTGTAGTTGAAGGCCGTCGCGCCGGAGTCGCCGATGTTCGAGGTCCACGCGGTGTCCTTGAACTCCCACATCCCGTGGGGCCGGATGTTGATGTTCTCGGGGGACGGAATCTGGAACTGCCTGGTGCGCTGCTCCGGCGTCGTCCGCGGGTTGCGAACATCGACCTGCCAGATAGAGCTGTTGGGTGTGCCGGACAACCACACGCGCCCGCGGGTGTCCGGCGTGAGGCCGGGGAACGCGTCGTGGAAGCCGGGCGCCGCCTTGGTGCCGTCCGCGAAGGTATGCGGCTTGACCGGCGGCAGCTCGTAGGTCACATAGATCATCTCCGCGAGCGCTTCCTCGTCGCGCGGGTTCGGGTCGAGCTTGAGATCGCGAACCTTGCCGCCCGGCGGGAATAGTTCGGCGAGGTACTTGGCGATCAGGTCGCGATCGGCGTTCGGGAGCTGATAGTCGAGCAGCGGCGCGCCCTCGATACCGATCGCCCGGCCCCACTTGGCGTTGTCGAACATGCGGTCGATGCCGGCGCGCCACTGCGCTTCCGTCTTGCCGCCGCGCCGGTGCCATCCGTGCCAGGAATGGCAGCCAGTGCAGTCCCGCACCATGATGTCGCGCGCGGGACTGGCCGGGTACAGCGTGTCCCAGTCGACGAGCTCGGCGCCCGGCCGCTGCTTGCCGCCGGCGACGTCCTCGAGGTACGGACCAGGCTTCGCGGCGAGAGAGATGTTCGCGGTTTGCGTCTGCCCGGACTTGACGTCCACCTTCAGGGTCGGCGACTCGACATATTCTTCGACCACCGAGACCTCGTAGGTACTCGGGGGGAGGTTGTAGATGTTGTACTGCCCGCCGCGCGTGAACACGGTGTACGTGATCTTGTGGAGGATGTCGTTGGCGGCGACGCGGAACGCGCGCACCTCACCTCGATCCGCCACCACGCGACCCGAGATCGTGCCGGGCGTGTCGGCGTTCTGCGCCAGGGTCGCCGCGCCCAGCCATGCCATCGTGGCGGCGCCGATCGCCAAGCTCACCAAACAGCGCTTCGTCACCCTGATCGCGTTCATCCGATCCTCCATTCACTGGTTGCCGAATCGATATCACCGCCGCCTGCCGCCGTCAGTTGCTCGAGGGCCGGCGGTCGCCGGGAATCGCGAGCACACCCGCGTCGTGGACGATCTTTCCGTCAACAATCGTCAGCACGGAGGTGATCCGCTTGATCTGCTCGTCGGACACGGCCGCGGAGTCGAGCACGTCGGCGCTCAGCACCGCGAGATCGGCGAGCTTGCCGGTTTCGACCGAACCGAGCTTCTGTTCTTCCTTGGTAAACCACGCGTTCTGCCGGCCCCACAGGGCAAGGGCCTGGGGACGGGTCAACTGCTGATCGGGCTCAATCACCTCGCCCGCCGAATTCTTTCCCGTGACCAGGTAGTGAAAGTGCAGCCACGGGTTCAGCGGCGAGATGTTCGCCCCGTCGTCGCCGTATCCCGTGGGAATGCCGCTTTCCACGATCATCTTGAACGGCGCCCCAGGGACCGATGCCGTTCCGGAGAGATAACGGTTGCCGCCAACCCCCGCGCCGACGCCGACGGCCTTCAGCCGATCGAGCAACTCCCGGGTAAGGCCCGGTACGTGCTCGATGTTCCAGCGCAGCGGCGCGAGCGGAATGTCCCTGTTGATGCGCTCGAGGATTGGAACGATCGCGGCGATGTCGCCGACGTTGCCGATGTGCTGCGTGTAGGTCCAGCCGCGTTGCGCAAGCAACCGTAACGCGGGCTCGAGGTTGGCGGGCGGAGGTGGCGCCGCGAACGACCACGCGGTCGCCCATTCACCGATGCCCGAGATCCTCAGAAAGTCGTCGCCAAAATCCTGAAACTGATTGTTGATGCGCTGGCGGAGGAAGACGAGGTCGGCGCCCTGATCGCGGCTCGAAAAGAAGATCCGCATCCGGCCTGTGGTGAGCCGGCCTTCACGGTGGAGGGCCGTGATCGCCTGGTACCCGGTGAACGGATCGAGCTCATTGGACCCGCCGTTGCCGAGTTGCGCCAGTCCTTCCGCACCTTCGACCCGCGCTGGCCAGCCTCCGGCTTTGTCCTGGTGCGTGGTCAAGCCGAGACTCGCGGCGTAGCGTAAGGAGTCGAGCGTCGTCCGCTTTTGATCGTCGAAGGTCTGCGCGGCCCGCAGCGCGTTGAATGCCGCAAGCGTCGGCGCATTCGCGGCGATGGCACCATCCTCCGCGACCGCGACGCCCTGGCGCTGGAGCCAATCGCGACCGAGGCGATTGACGCTGGCAGGCCCTGCAAAGGCGAGGGCGACCAGCACCGGGTGCGTCTTCACCGCGGCGTCGAGCTCCGCGCCTGACGGCAGCCGCTTTTCGACGAGCTGATTGGTATGCCAGCCCCCGATGGCGGTAATGAACCCGCCAGCGGGCACGGCGCGCGCCCGCTGGCGCAACGCGTCCTGAATGGCGGCGATGCTGAAGGCGGTTTCAAGGCGCGTGTCGTACCCTGGTCTCAGGCCCAGGGACACGATGTGTGAGTGATTGTCGATGAGGCCCGGCACCACGCGGCGTCCGCGAAGGTCGATGACCGGTGCGCACGACGCGTGAGCCGGAATCCCGCGCGCCGAACTGACAGACACAAAACGGTTGTCGCGTATGACCACGGAGGTCGCGACGGTGTTGCGCTCGTCGAGCGTCGAGATCCGCCCGTTGTGGAGGACAAGCTCGCGGCAGTCGCTGGTGCCTGATCGCTGAGCAGCGCCGAGCGTCGCCGCCACCAGGCTCGCGAACAGGCCGGCAAGCAGAAGGCTTCCGCCCGGTCGGGGAAGCATGTCGGCTAATTGACCTTCTTGATCACGATCGCCTCCAGGGCGTCGGCGTCTGAGCGCCATCGATCGCTTCCCAGCGCATGTCCATTCTGTGAACAATGAGCCGCAAACGCGGAGTCTATCATGGGCAGATGGCACCCGATATCGAACCGGGACCCGCTCCGTCCACAGGATCTTCGATCGCCTAGCCGGACCTCCTGGGGCGGGAATACGACTCGGCTGTGCCGCCGCTTCAGGTCACGGCGGGCACAACCGTCCGCGGCACTTATCGGGTGGCTCCGGCGCCTCCGAGCAGCTTGTAGGTGGTGGCGATGTTGTTGTCCCGGCCGGGATAGTAGTCCTCCCACCAACTGAATCGCTCGAGCAGGTTGCTCGCCTGCAGTTGCTGGACGCTCCTGCCGGTCTTGATCCCCTCACCCACGCCTGCGACAAGCGCCTCGAAGTACTCGCGCTGTTCGGTGACGACAGCCTTGTTCCCGACGTTGCCGTGACCCGGAACAAAGATGTCGAAGTTCAGCGCCTCGACCTTCTTCATCGCCGCGATCCAAGCAGGGAGCGGCGCACCATCCAGGAAGCGGGGTACCCGCCGCACGGTGAGGTAGTCAACGGTGTGCGCCACCCGCTCCGCAGGGAAGTACAGGATGGTCATATCGGCCGCGTGATTCGCCCCGGCGTAAATGAGCTCGACGGTCTTGCCGCCCAGCGTGATGGTCTGGCGATCCGTATAGGTCTTCTGCGGCGTCGCCACGTCCTTCATCCGCTCCGGCTCGGGCGACGTCTTGATCTCGGCCGCCATGTTGGCATGGCCCCAGAGCTCGGCGGTGTCGGCGAACACGCGCCCGCCGGAGGCGTGATCCCAGTGACTGTGGCTGTGGATGACGTAACGCACCGGCACGTTGAAGCGCTTGGCGAGCTCCGCCTTGAGCCACGTCGCCGCATCGGCGCTGATGGGATCTCCGAGAATGATCCCGGCGGGCGTGACCATGAACACCGTGTGGTGCCGCGTGTCCTGGAAGCGATAGACGTCCCCTCTGATCTTGAGGATCGCTCTGACCGGCGCCTGCGCCGGTGGTCCCTGGGCGATGGCGGTGAGCGTCCATCCGCCCACGACCATCAACATCGCAGCGGCCAGGGCGCCCGTTCGCATGATGAATCGTAACTTCATGATTTCCGCGTCCTCCTTTAATGGATCGGGTATGAAACTTCCCGCAACTAACCAGACGTTGGATTTTACTGAACCGCGTGCGCGGAAGGTAGCGGAGGGAAGCGGGTAGGATTGCTGGTCCAGTCGAGGAAGCCCGGACGGCGGCGCGCTGGCGAAGTCTGGCCCCTGGAGTCGTCTCGCCAGTTCCGCGCCGCCAAGACCGTCACGGGCAACCTCACCCGGGAGGTGTCCAGGCCTGGCAGCGGTCAGCGCTGCTGAATCGTCTCGAGGTAGCGGACGAGCGCGTCGATCCTGGCCCTGACCACGTCAGGGGATGCTCCCCCTTGCGCGCGCAGGAATGTGTCACCCCACACCGGCATGTTCCCGCCATGCCCCATGGCCGGGTTCCGGCCATCGATCGACCGAAACACGGTCTCCGATGGAAACTTGCCGCCACTGCGTTTCGCGATGGTCGTCAAGTCGGCCGGCTTTATCCGCAGCACCGACGCCATGGGACCGTCGCCCTTGGCCTGCGGTCCGTGACAGGACCCGCAGTAGTTGACGTACAGCGCGGAACCCGACGGCGAGGTTGAACCCTGCCCGGCGAAGGCCGTCCCCGAACACGACACGACGATGAAGACGGCCGCGAACCGGGTCGCGAAGGATATGTAGCGTCATAGGGAACATTCCTCTTGTGCAACAACGGTGTAACGCAGCGTGCGCCAGTATCCCACAGGACCGGGGCGCGAATGAAACGAGCCGCGTCGGAATGGCGGCGCGGGAGCCCGGTTACCGGGTGACCCAGGGCTTGAACTGTTCTTCTTTTTCCAGCCGGCCCGCCACTGATTCGGCTTCGCGGCGATCGGGATACGCGCCGACGCGGACGCGGAACACGTTCGCGGCACCGGCTGGCGTCGTCACGAACGCGGGATAGCCTTTGCCCGTGAGGCGGCGCGCAATGGTGTCGGCTTCCGCACGCTGGCGGACGGCGGCGACCTGCACGACGAAGCCACTGCCTGCGGACCTCGTCACAGGCGCTGTCACCGGCGCCGCTGCGGTCGTGACGACCGCCGGCTTCTTCGCAACCGGTGGCATGACGGGCGCGGCCGGGACGGCGACAACGGCAGCGGCGGTCTTCTTGGCGGGTTCAACCGTCGGCTCGGCGGCGGGCTCGGGCAGCGGATCGAATGCCTCCGCACGCGCCACGGCAGGCGCCTTCAACGTTTCGGCTGGCGGGTCGGCATCCTCGAGGCGGCCTGGATATGTGAGCGTTTCTTTCGACGCGATCGGGATGCCTTCGGTGCTCGGTGCGACCGCAGAGGCGGCTGCGGAATTAAGCGCTGTGGAATTAAGCGCTGTGGAATTAAACGCAGTGGGATCGAGTGAGGCCTCCGATATGGCGGCCTGTTCTCCGACGCCCTCGGTTGGCACGCCGCGCCCGACCATGACGCCGCAAAGGAAGATCACGACGGCCACGACGGTGGCCGCCATGAACAAGAAGACTAGCTGTTTCCCGTTGAGCTGAATCTCGTGAAACGCCTCGTCCTGCATGCTTTAGCTCGTCATTTTACCATGGATGAGCATCAGCTCATCCTTCGGATCAGTCCGAATGACGTACGTATCGGCGCGGGCGGGTGGCCGGGTTAGGGACGAGAGAGCCGGGCGAGCAGTTCCTTGGCCTCGGCGTTGGCAGGATCACTCCAGACGGCGATCTTCAGAGCGTCGACCGCATCCTGCGCGCGTCCGTTCCGCATGTAGATCCTGGCGAGCAGCAGATGTGCGGCGCTCTCGTACGGCGCCAGGAAGATCGTTCGCCGGAGCTCGGCGATCGCCTCCTCGTCGCGCTCCCCCTCGAAGAAGCGCTTCCCACGCTCGAGGTGAAAGACGGCGGCCTCCCGCTGATCGCGCTGCTCCGCGGCCACGACCAGGTCCTCGGGCCGTAATGTCTGAGGCACGTCAATGTCGAGCTTGAGCCGCTCGAGGCCGCGCGGAATCGCGTTGGCGCCGGGCTGCGTGGCTTCCCACTCGGCCGCGACCGACGACAGTTGCCGTGCCAGCTCCTTCTCGCGCGCCGCCTCGGAGGCGGCTCCCGAGGCCTGCAGCGCCACGCCGAGGGCGTAGTGCGCTTCGTCATCGGACGGGTCACGGCGCACCGCTTCCCGCAGCCAACTGATCGCGCCCTGCGTGTCGCGATCCAGCCAATACGCGTAACCGAGGTTGAAGAACAGATCCGAGTCGTTGCCGTCGAGCGTCACGGCCTCCCCGAAGTACGACACGGCGCGCCCGCCGGCGGCGCTGGCGGCTCCGGCCGGACGGCGAAGCTGCACGATGCCCAGGTTGTTGAGGAGCGCCGGGTCCGGCCTGGCGCGATTGAGCTCGGAGAACGCCCTAAAGGCCTCGCCATACTGCGCGAGATGCAGCATCGAGACGCCTGAGAGAAATCTCGCCTGCCGCGCAAGCCGATGATCCGCGGGCACAGCACGGATGACGGCGAGCGCCTGCTGATGCTCCCCCTGCTCGGTGTGCACGCCCCAGAGGGCGAGGCGGGCGCGATGGAATGTCGGCGCGGTCTTGAGTGCCTGCGTCAGGAACGAGGTCTGCGTCGCCGGCGCTTCGGCCAGCACGCCCTTGATGTACTGCTCGAAGGCCGGAAGCGGTGGATGCCCCTGCTCCATCTGCTCGTCCGACACGGGCGAGGTGGGCGCGATGCGGCGCGCGAGGCGTCCGTAGACCGCGAACATGTCGTTGAGCGTCCCCAACTCCACCATCTCGGGTGACATGCGGCCGGTGTCGAGCCGGATAGTGCGCGCCTTGACGGCAAGGTAGGTGCCGCGAAGCTCGAAGCTGCCGACGATGACCTGCTCGACGCGGAGGAGCTGTCCGAGGCGAATGGCGGTGGCCAGGCTGAGCGTCGCATCGAGCGGCAGCCGCAGACGCTCGAACGCCCGCAGCCGATCGCCGCGAATGATGGCGGGCACCCCGAGCGCGTTGAGATCGTCGGTGAGCAGCACGGCGGACGCTTCCCCGAGCCAGTGGCCGCGAGGCTCGCGCGTCCCGTTCTCGAACGGGATGACGAGCTGCAGCGCTGGAGCCGTCTGCGCCGCGGCGTTACCAGACGCCAGCAACATCACGGCGACGACACACCGAGGCACCGAGGCACCGAGAACGCTCTTCACAAGGCCTCGCCACCTCGGCGTCTCGGTGTGCCGTCTCAGCGAGAATCTCATCCTGACGGTCCTACCGGACGCACGAGGACCGTCATGCGGCACTGCCCCCCTCCTGTGGCACGGCACTGGTCCGTACCGACTTCGACGTCAAGGTTGAAGAGATACATCAGCCTTCGGATCGCCGACGCGTAGTACTCGCAGAGCGGCTGCTCGACGCGGTCGCGCACCTCGCAGAAGATCGAGCCGCGGATATCCACGGCCCCTCGCCCCTTGCTCCACCGCACAATCGCCCGGCTGCCACGATAGGTCCTGCGGATCATCGCGCGCGCCTCGCGCATCACGAGGTACACGCGAACACGCGGCGGTGCCGCGCGAATGATGGCGCGCCGGTACGCCGGCATGCCGGCCACCGTCCACTCGGACGTGTATTCACCGGCGCGGGCGGCGACGAGCCGGTAGGGCTCGCCTTCCATGCGAAGAAAACTCAGCACCGCCGCCAGCGGCGCCAATCCGATCTTTCCGTCGCGCAGCCCGGCGGGATTCAGCCACGCTTCGTAGAACTCGAGCCGCGTCGGCAGCAAGTCTGCGATGCCCTGGTGCAGACTGGCCACGAGCAACCGGCCGATACCCGCCTCAATCATGCGAAGCTTTTCTGGCAGCTATAATGGGGTCGGGAGTCATTTTTCGAGGACACTCGCGTCGCGACAAAGGCTCTCCTACCCCAGTGTCCTCGAAAAATGACTCCCGACCCCATTTTTACTGGAGCGATTCTCGCCGGCGGGCAGGCGCGCCGGCTCGGCGGAATCGACAAGAGCGCGCTGGTGGTCGG
>CANIBQ010000030.1 GCA_947465645.1 Acidobacteriota bacterium
CCGTAGGTCTGCATCGCGGTGCCGAGCACCATGAGCGCCACCTTCTTGAACGCCGTCACCGCGCGGAGCTCTTCCTCGAGCGCGGCATCGCCAGACGCCATCACCGCCGGCGACGGCGACAGAATCTCGTCCTGCAGGCGCTTCGCGGCGGCAATCAACGGGAGGTCGCCCTTGAGCGCGCGCTTGATCAACATGCCGGGAATCAACAGGCGGTTGACTTCGTTGGTCCCCTCGAAGATGCGGTTGACCCGCGCGTCGCGATAGTAGCGCTCGGCGCCGTATTCCTTGACGAAGCCGTTTCCGCCGTGAATCTGGATGTTCTCGTCGAGCACGAAGTCGAGCGTTTCGCTGCCCGCGACCTTCGCGATCGACGCCTCCACGGCAAACTCCTCGAACGCCCCCGCGACTTCGGCACCGGTGTGCGAGGTGCCCTCGAGCGCTGCGTCGATCAGGCCGGCGGTGCGGTACATCAGGCTTTCCACCGCGTAGGTCCGCGCCGTCATCTCGCCGAGCTTGTGCCTGATGGCGCCGAAGGTGGCTATCGGATGGCCGAACTGCTTGCGCTGCGCGGCGTACTTCGCCGAGTCGCCGATGGCCACGCGCGATCCGCCGATGCACATGCCGCCTAGCTTGAAACGCCCGAAGTTCAGCGTGTTGAGCGCCACCTTGTAGCCCTTGCCCATTTCTCCGAGCACGTTCTCGGCTGGCACCTTCGCGTCCTGCAGGACGATGGGCGTCGTGGACGAGCCGTGCAGGCCCATCTTGTGCTCTTCCTTGCCCGAGCTCACGCCGGGGAATGCCTTCTCGACGATGAACGCGGTGAACTGATCGCCGTCCACCTGCGCAAACACGATGATGACGTCGGCAAAGCCGCCGTTGGTAATCCACATCTTCTCGCCGGTGAGCACCCAGGACCCATCGGGCTGCTTCACCGCGCGGGTCTTGGCGGCCAGCGCGTCCGATCCGGACCCGGATTCGCTGAGAGCGTAGGCGCCAACCAGTTCCCCGGCGACGAGTCGCGGAAGATACTTCTGCTTCTGGGCGTCGGTGCCAAACAGGACGATTGGCAGGATGCAGAGGTTGGCATGCCCACCGTAGGTCGTCGCAAATGATGCGGAGCGCGCGATGTGCTCCGCCACGATCAGCGAGGACGCTTTGTCGAGATCGAGGCCGCCGTACTCCTCCGGTACTGTGGTGCCGAGGAGTCCGAGCTCCCCGCAGCGCCTGATCAGCGTCCGCGCGAGCTCCCAGTCCTTGGCTTCGAGCTTCTCGAGATTGGGGAGCACCTCGTTGCTGATGAACTCATCGGTCGTCTGAGCCATCAGGCGGTGTTCGTCCGACTTCTTCTCTGGCGTGAAGATGTCGGCCGGCGCCGTGTCTTCCAGCAGCCATGAACCACCTTTGCGAGTGCCAGTTGCTATGGTCATTGGGTCCTCTCGTGCACGGTGCACCTAGTACCTTTCAAAGATCCCCGCCGCTCCCATGCCGCCGCCGACGCACATTGAAACCATCCCGTACCTGACATTGCGCCGCCGCATCTCGTGGAGGAGCGTGGCGGTGAGCTTTGCGCCGGTGCAGCCGAGCGGGTGGCCCAGGGCGATGGCGCCGCCGTTGACGTTCAGCCGCGCCGGATCGATCGGCAGCTCGCGGAGGCACGCCAGCACCTGCGCCGCGAACGCCTCGTTGAGCTCGACCAGGCCGATGTCGTCGAGCGTGAGTCCCGCAAGCTTCAGTGCCTTTCGAATCGCAGGCACCGGTCCGATACCGAAGCGCTCGGGCTCTACACCCGCCGTCGCGAACGCCACGAATCGGGCCAGCGGCGTGAGTCCCAGCTCCTTCGCGCGCGCCCCTGACGTGACGATGACCGCTGCGGCTCCATCGCTCATCTGGGACGAATTTCCAGCGGTCACCGAGCCCTGTGCGTGAAACGCGGCCCTCAGCTTGGCGAGCGCCTCTGGCGACGTATCGCGCCGCGGTCCTTCGTCCTGTGCGAACGTCACGTCGCGGAGCTGAGGCGTGCCGCCGCCGTTCGGCACGGATATCCGGAACGTGAGCGGCGTGATCTCTTCGGTGAAGCGGCCGGCCTCGATGGCGGCGAGCGCGCGCTGGTGGCTCTGCAGGGCGAACGCGTCCTGCTCCTCGCGGGTGATGGCGCTTTCCCGGGCGTGGTTCTCCGCCACCAGGCCGGTGGTCAGATACACATCCGGATAGTCATCGACGAGAGCCGGATTCGGAGCGACCTTGTTGCCGCCCATCGGCACCATGCTCATCGACTCGGTGCCGCCGGCGATGACGCTGTGCGTGAAGCCGCACATGATCCGCTCGGCCGCGAAGGCAATCGACTGCAGCCCGGACGAGCAGAAGCGGTTGATCGTCACCGCGGACGCGCTCACCGGCACGCCGGCGCGAAGGCTGGCGATCCGTGCCACGTTCAGCCCTTGCTCCGCCTCCGGCATCGCACAGCCCAGGATCACGTCGTCGATCTCAGACGGGTCGAGACCGGGCGCGCGTCTCAACGCCTCGGCGATGACCGCCGCCGCCATTTCATCCGGGCGTACGGTCTTCAGCGCGCCGTTCGGCGCCTTGCCGACCGCCGTGCGGGTCGCCGACACGATTACAGCGTCTTGCATGAAAAGTCCTCAAGCAGATCCTCGAGCGCGTCGCCGACCTCGGAGGCCTGGCCGTCGAACAGGTGATTGGCGCGATCGATTTCCACAAATTCCTTCGGTTCCGGAAGCTGCGCGTAGAACTCGCGAACGAGCTTGATCGGAATCAGCTCGTCGGATTCGCCGTGAATGATGAACGTCGGCTTGGTGGACGTCTTCACCGCCCGGAAGTCGTACTTGTTGACAGGCGGGCCGATCAGGATCAGCGCGCATACGCGCTCGTCTTCCGCGCCGACCGTACCCGCGACATGCGAGCCGAAGGAGAATCCGGCGGCCCACATCTCCAGGCCAGGATGCTCGGTTGCCACGTAGTTCACCGCCGCGCGGAAGTCGTCCATTTCACCGCGCCCTTCGTCCCAGGCGCCGGCGCTCCGGCCCACGCCACGGAAATTGAACCGCAGTACGACGCACCCGATCCGGCTCAATGCTTTGGACGCCTGAAACACGCACTTCGTGTGCATCGTCCCGCCTTCCGTGGGCAGGGGGTGTGCGAAGACGACGGCAGCGCGCGGGTCGCCTGCGGGCTTGTCGATGAGGACCTCGAGCGGCCCCACCGCGCCGGGGATTTCGCGGATGACCTCAGCCAATGCGCCTCCTGCCGGCGGTGTCCGCCAGGCGCGCCGCGCTCTCCGCAAACGGGACGACGATGCGGGCAAATTCCTCGGGTCGTGTCATCAGGCCCAGATGTCCTGTGTTGGCGATCGTTGCCACGCTGGCGTGCGGCCACATCCTCACGTATTCGTGGGTTCGGGCCACGGGCACCACGCGATCAAGCGATGGATCTCCGGTCACGACCAGCGTCGGCACGTTGACGCCTGAAACCTGAGCCTCGAGATTGCCGTTCGCGAGGAGCCGGACGCGCCGCGCCATCCGGCCTGGGGAAAACATGTGCGTGACCGCTCGCCACCCGTGAAGTGCGGCCGCAAGAGCGCCGGGGAGGAACCCGGCGTTGGCGGCGGCAATCTCGCGGTACATGCGCAGCGATGCGATGCAGAAGAGCGGCGACAACAGCCGCGGCGCGCGCAGATAGAACGCCACGCGCCGATCGGGCGTCCAGGAGGGTGGCAGGGCGGATACGAGCACGAGCGACGACACCCGCTCCGGAAAGCGCGCGGCAAACGCGGCGGCAATCAACCCGCCGTACGACACGCCGCAGATTGCCGCGCTCCCCACACCCGCCGCGTCGAGCGCGGTCCGCACCTGGTCGACGTAGGATTCGATGCCGCGCCGTTCATCGAACGCGGCGCCGCACGTCGGCTCGTCCGCCAATGAGAACGTAATCACGCGGCATCGCTGCGCGAGCGCGTTGATAGCGGGCTTCATCCACTCCCAGCGTCCCTGTATCCCTGGGATGACGACGATGGCGGTGCCGCCGCCGCGGTCGATGAACTTCATCAATTTCTCAGGGGCTTGCCCGTCTTCAGCGTGTGCTGGATCCGCTCCTGCGTCTTGCGTTCGCCAAGAAGCTTCAGAAAGGCCTCTCGCTCGAGGTCGAGGAGCTGCTGCTCGGTGACCGTTGACGCATGCGGGATTGCCCCGCCGGCCATGATGTTGGCGAGCGTCCGCGCAATCAGCACGTCGTGATCGCTGATTCGGCCGGCGCGCCAGGCGAGATGGATTCCAAGCTTCAGCGGTGCCAGCACGGTGTCTCCCCCCACCGGAATCGCAAGACGGGGGGCCGGCGGGTGGTACCCCTCTTCCACGCGTTGCAGAGCCCGTGCCTTCGCGTCCGCGAGAAGTCGTTCGGAATTCATCGTGAAAGCATCGATCGGCCGAAGGTAGCCCAGCCGTTGAGCGTCCGCTGCACTGGTCGATGCCTTCGCAAACGCGATGGTTTCGAAGGCGCGCTGGATCGCCGGCAGGAAGTCCGAGGTCCCCGCGGGCATGCCTTCGGCCGCCCGCGCTACCATCTCCTTGGTGCCTCCGCCCGCAGGAATCAGCCCCACGCCTGCTTCGACCAGGCCCATGTAGGTTTCCGCGGCGGCCTGGACTCGATCCGCATGGAGCGAGATCTCGCATCCGCCGCCCAGGGTGAGTCCCACGGGTGCCACCACCACCGGCACGTCGCTGTAGCGCAGGGCCATGGTGGTCTGCTGAAAGGCTCGGATCATCAGCTCGATTTCATCCCAGTTCTCTTCCTGCGCTTCGAGCAGGACGAGCATCAGGTTGGCGCCGGCTGAAAAGTTGGGCGCCTCGTTGCCGATCACGAGCGCGGCGAAGTTGCGCGACGCCTCGCGCACCCCAGCCTGCAGCATCTGAATCGTGTCGCCGCCGATGGCGTTCATCTTCGAGTGGAACTCGACGCACAGGACGCCGTCGCCGAGATCGACAAGGCTCGCGCCTGCATTCTTCTTGACCGCGACGGCCCGGTCCTTCGCCGACTTCAGGATCAGGAGATCAGGCTTCGCTGGCGGCACCTCACCCGCGCGTCCTTCGCCGGCAGTCCCCTCGAGTGCAATCGCGTCGATCAACTCGAACGGCCCGAGCGCCCAGCCGAATCCCCATCGCATGACCCGATCGACATCCTCAGCCGAATGGGCGATGTTCGGGGTGACCTTCGCGGTGTAGGCGAGGGCTGGCGTCATCGTGTCGCGCAGGAACTGTCCCACGCGGTCCTTGCCGTGAAACAGCGTCTTGACGCGCTCGCGGGTGTCGCTGATGGAGGCCGCCGCCTCGAGGGATGGAAGCTTCGGACGCTGCTGCGGCCGGTACTCCAGCGTTGCGGGATCGAGCGTCAGGATCTCGGACTCACCCTGCGCGTTCTTGACGCGCTTGTAGAATCCCTGCCCGGCCTTTTCACCGGTCATGCCTCGTTCGAGCATCCGTCCGACGAATGGCGGCAGCGTCCACATGTCCTTCGCGCCGGTCCCGGGCAGCCGTTCGCGCAGGTCCTCGACGACGCGCGCGATGATGTCGAGCCCGGCGATGTCGACGGTGCGAAAGGTGGCGCTCCTGGGACGGCCCAGGGGCGGGCCGGTGATGGCGTCTACTTCGTCGATCGTGTACTCGCCGGCCGCGATCCGCGCGAGGATCTGCAGGATGCCGAACATCGCGACGTGGTTGCCGATGAAGCCGGGCGAGTCCTTCGCGATCACCACCCCCTTGCCGAGCCGATGGTCCGCGAAGTGGCTGACGGCGTTGACGACGGCCTCGTCGGTTTCGGGTGTTGGGATGATCTCGAGCAGATGCAGGTAGCGCGGCGGGTTGAAGAAGTGCGTGCCGAGCCAATGCTTCCTGAAATCGTCGCTTCGTCCTTCAGCCAGCGCCGCAATCGGGATGCCGGAGGTGTTCGAGCTGACAATCGAACCGGGGCGGCGGGCGGCGTCCACCTTCTCCAGCAGTCCGCGCTTGATGTCGAGCCGCTCGACGACGGCCTCGATAATCCAATCGCTCTCGGCGATCCGCGCCAGGTCGGCGTCGAAGCTGCCGGTCGAGACGAGCGTCGCTGCGTCCGGCGTGAAGAAGGGATCCGGCTTGAGCGCGCGGGCCCGTTTCAGCCCCTGCGTGGCGGCATCCGCCGTGACATCGAGCAGCAGCGCCGGGACACCCGCGTTGGCGAAATGCGCGGCAATCTGCGCCCCCATCGTTCCCGCACCAAGCACAGCAACAGACCGGATCAGCATCTGTACCCAGTCTACATGCCCACGCGCAACGTGCACCCTGCACGTGCACCCTGCACATGCACCCTGCACTCTGCACATGTGTTCTTGACAACCCTTCGGCCGCAGCCATAATCACCGCGCAGGAGTAAACGTGAACAATCGACGGGACTTTCTCAAACGCGGCCTGTCGTTGGCAGGCACGGCAGGGGCGCTGGCTTCCGGCCTGGCGTCGTCTGCGTTTGCTCAACCACAGGTCGGCTCGGTGAAACGTGCGGACCGCTATGACGATTCGTTTATCTTCGAGCGCAAGCCGTTCACGTGGCCGGGCAACGCCACTCTGGCGATCTGGATTGTGCCGAACGTCGAAGTCTGGCGTTACGACTCACCCACGGGGCAGGCCATCAGCCCCAACGACCGAGGCATCGTGCCCGATGTCGTCAATTACGCCTGGCGGGAATACGGCCTGCGGGTCGGGTTGTGGCGCATCGCCGATGTGCTCGACGCCGCAGGGGTCAAGGCGACCGTCGCGCTCAACGCCGCCGTCGCCGACACGCATCCCAAGGCCATTGAAGAGATGAAGCGGCGCGGCTGGGAGTTCATGGGGCACGGGATCACCAACAGCGAGAACCTGGCCGGGTTGAATGAGGAAAAAGAGCGGGCGCTGATCCAGTCGGCGCTCGAGACCGTCGAACAGTCGACCGGCCGGCGGCCGCGCGGCTGGTTGGGCTCAGGGCTCACCGAGACGCACAGCACGCTCGATATCCTGGCGGAAGAGGGCGTGATCTACTGCGGCGACTGGAACGCCGACGACCAGCCGTATCCGATGAAAGTCAGGAAAGGACGGATGTGTTCGATCCCCTACTGCATGGAGATCAACGACATTTCGCTCTTCATCAGAAAGGGCTACACCGGCGAGCAGTATCTTCAATCCGTCGTCGATCAATTCGACACGCTCTACGCCGACAGCGCGAAGCAGCCGAGAGTGCTCGGCCTTCCCCTCCACCCGATGATCACCGGGCAGCCGCTCCGCATCAAGTATCTCGAGCGCGCCCTGGCCCACATGAGGAAGCACGAGCGCGTCTGGTTCGCCACCGGCAGCGAAATCATCGACGCCTATCAGCGGGCGAATCCGTAAGGGGATGCACACGCGCACGGTGCAATGTGCACGGTGCAATGTGCCGGTGCATGTGCCTCGTGCTCGGTGCATGGTGCGGCGGCGGCATGTGTCCTGCTCGCGCTTCCGGGCATGGGCGTCAAGCACTTCACGGAACTTCGGTGTTGGGAGCAAAGCACCGAGTTGAAGCGTCGAATGTACGCAATATGTGCACGCGAACTCGCGTGCCGTGATCGCGATTTCTGCTCTCAGGTAAAGCGCGCCGCGGCTTCGGCGCCAAGAAATATCGCCGAAGGGTTTGCCCGGTTCAATCATCGCGAGTTCAAGCAGTTCCTGCGCATCGCCCGCGGATCGCTTGGCGAACTTCAAGATGCGCTGCTGGATGCGAAGGATCGAGGCTATGTCGAGGAGGACGAGTTCAAGGAAATATGGGAAATCTCAGAACGCGCCATCGCGTCGACAACGGGCCTGATGAAGTATCTGCAGGAATCGAAGGATAGACGGTTCTGGGGAGAACGCTGACAGGGTGCACCATGCACGGTGCATCGTGCAATGTACATGGTGCAATGTGCATGGTGCAATGTGCGAGTGCTACGAACACGTGCAAGGTGGCAAGGTACGGTGCACGCGGCACGTGCACCGTGCACCATGCACGTTGCACCCGCACGCTGCACGCTGCACCATGCACGTTGCACCCGCACGTTGCACCGTGCACCTTGCACTGTGCACTATTTCCATCTCGTGAGGATTGACTCTCGGTCGAAGAGCTTCACGCCTATTCGCATCAGGCCGATGTTGACGACGACGAGGGCGGCGGCAATGAGCAGGATGTGTGGGCCGGTCAGCAGAACGTTTCCGGTCAGTTGGGCGACGAGCAGGCCGGCGATTGGCAGGATGATCAGCGCGCCGATCTGCTGGGCGCTCCGGGCATCATTGACGCGCGAGGAGACGCAGACGGCGAGCTGCAGCGCAGCCAGCGAGGACAGCGGGCCGAGCAGGAACACGATGCTGAGCGGCCTCGGGGTCATCAGCGTCCAGGCAACGCCTGGCTGCGCAAAGAGAGCGATCCCGGCGAGATAGACGGCGAAGCACCCGGTGGCCAGAGCAATGGCGGGCAGCAGCGAGGCGATGACCTTGGCCCCGAGAAGCTCCAGCGTCGTGATCGGCGTCGCCAGAAGCGGTTCGAGCGTGCGCGCCTGCTTCTCGCCGATCACCGTGTAGGCGGCCACCGACATCGATCCTGCGACGGGCGTCAGCACGAGCAGCAGGACGAACTGCTGAAAGATCCACGCCTGGATCGCGCCCTCGGGATCGAGCGCACGCGTCGACGGCTGATCGCGATACATTTCGATCGCGATCTGGAAATCGCTCGAGTCGGAGAGACGCTCGCCCGACAGGTACGGCACGAGCACGGCCACGAAGAACGGCAGCACCACGGCGAAGAATCCCGTGAGGATTGCCGGCACGAACACGGCCGGATTCTGGCGAAGGTCCGCCAGTTCCTTGCCGACCAATGCGATCACGCGCGTCATGAGGGCGCCTTCTCAGCCACGAGCCTGAGGTAGACCTGCTCGAGCGTCGGTTCGTCTGGCCTGACCGACTGGATATCCGCGCCGGCGGCGACGAGCCGTCTGACGATCTCCGGCGCGCGCCTGGCCGCATCATCCACGCCGATCGACAGCGTCGATCCGTCCGCGCGGACGTCCGCGATCCCCGGACCCGCGGCCGAGCTCGCGAACGCGTCCGCGGGCTGCCCGATGGCGACCAGGAGGCGTTCGCCGAAGAGGCGGCTGCGAAGCGCCGCCGGGGTATCGAGGGCGACCAGCCGGGAGCGCATCACGGCGACACGGTCGGCGACGCGTTCCACCTCGTCGAGGTTGTGCGTGGACATGAGCACCGCCCGGCGCTCGTCACGCAGCCGCAAAACCAGTTGCCGCACGTCGCGTGCGCTCTCGGGATCGAGCCCGGCCGTCGGCTCGTCGAGCAGGACGATGTCGGGCCGGTGCAGCAGCGTCCTCGCGAGCGCCACGCGCTGCTTCAGGCCTTTCGACAAAAGAGCCGCGGCATCACCCGCGCGATCGCGGACGCCGAACATCTCCAGCGCCTCATCAACCGTCCGATCCGGATGCGGCAGGCCGTAAAGCCGCGCGTACACCGAGAGGTTCTGCCGAACCGTCAGGCGATCCCACAGGCCAGGCGCCTCCGTGAGAAACCCGATCCGGCTGCGAAGACGCGGCGCGGTGTCTTTCGACATCACCTCGCCGTCGATCTGAATCCCGCCAGACGTCGGCGAGATCAGCCCCGCCAGCATGCGAAGCGTGGTTGTCTTGCCGGCGCCGTTCGGTCCGAGGAGCGCAAAGATCTCGCCCCTCTCGAGCCCGAACGAGAGATCCTCGACGGCAATCCGGTTTCCGAACGTGCGGGTGAGGCGCGACGCAATCAGCATGGCCCGCGCTAACGCGGATTGAACTCGTAGCCGCCGGGCGTCACGAGGAGACGGCCATCGCCTGTGAAGAAGAGACTGGTGGGACCGACCGTGCCCGCGAACATCCCCAAAATGGGGTCGGGGGGCATTTTCCGAGGACACTGTCTCCGGAAAATGACCCCCGACCCCATTTTGTCAGTCAGTACGAGGCGACGGTGCGAATCGCGCGCAGGACGTCGGCGGAGCCGGGGAGGATCCGCTCCTCGAGCACCGGCGCGTAGGCCACGGGACAGTCGAGGGCCGCCACGCGTTTCACCGGCGCGTCGAGATACTCGAACAGTTCCTCTGACACGCGCGCGGCTATCTCGGCGCCGAACCCGCAGGTGAGTTGATCCTCGTGCACCACGACGACGCGGTTGACCTTCTGCGTGTAGGCGGCGATCGTCTCCCAGTCGTAGGGGATGATCGTGCGCAGATCGATCACCGCCACGCTGATTCCGTCGCGCTCGGCCTGCTGCGCGGCGAGCAGCGACCGCTGCACCAGCGCACCCCACGTGAAGACCACGACGTCGCTGCCCTCGCGGGCGACCGACGCCTTGCCGAACGGCACCATGAAGTCAGCGCCCGGGTACGGGCTCTTGTTGTAGGTCTGGCGGTACAGGTGCTTGTGTTCGAGAAACAGCACCGGATCGTCGCAGCGTATCGCCGTTCGAAGCAGGCCGACGGCGTCCTGGGCGTTCGACGGAAACGCGATGCGGATGCCCGGCGTGTGCGCGAAGATCGAGACGCCGGACTGGCTGTGGTACGGCGCGCCGCCGCGCAGGTATCCGCCGATCGGCACCCGCACCACCATCGGGCACGACCAGTGGTTGCTCGACCGGTACCGCATCATCGCCATCTCGTCGCGGAGCTGCATGAATGCCGGCCAGATGTAGTCGAAAAACTGGATCTCGACGACAGGTTTGAGGCCGCGGAGCGACATGCCGACAGCGCGCCCGATGATGTTGGCCTCCGCGAGCGGCGAGTTGAACACGCGCTCGCTGCCGTAGAGCCGCTGCAGGCCGTGGGTCACTTTGAACACGCCACCCTTGCCGGCCACGCTGGCGAGTATTTCCTCGCGGCTCGCGTCGGCGACGTCTTCGCCAAACACGATGATGCGCGGATCGCGTCCCATCTCGTCGCGAAGCGTGGTGTTGATGGCGGCGACCATCGTGTCGGGTTTGCCCGTGAACGTCGGCTCGGTGGCGAACCGGGCTGACGAGGGATCGACGTCGGGCGAGAAGACGTACATCTGCGCGGTGTCGGGCTCGGGCTTCGGCGCCTTGAGGGCTTCCTCGGCGGCCAGGTTCACTTCGCGCTCCACCGACGCCAGGGTGTCGGCGAGCTCCTCCTCGGTGGTCAAGCCTTCAGACTTCAGGAAGTGACGCATGCGGATCAGCGGATCGCGCCGCGCCTCGGCTTGGCGCTCCAGCGTCGTCTTGTACAGCTTCTCGTCGTCCGAGAGCGAGTGTGAGTACGGGCGAATGACGCTGGCGTGCACGAACGCCGGTCCCTTGCGGGCGCGGACGTGCGCCACCGCGTCACCGAGCGTTCGATAGCTGGCGAGATAGTCGGTGCCGTCGCACCGGAAGACGCGGAGCCCCGGGAAATGTTCGACCAGCCGCGAGATGTCGCCGCCGGGCGTCTGCACTTCGACCGGAACGGAGATGGCGTAGCCGTTGTCTTCAATGAGGTAGAGGATCGGCAGCTTCCGCGTGCACGCGGTGTTCAGCGACTCCCAGAACTCGCCTTCGCTGGTGGCGCCGTCGCCGAGCGAGAGGTAGGTGACTTCGTCGGGCTCGAACTTCGACTCGCGATCGGCGATATCGGTGACGCGCTGATAGATGAGTCCGGCCTCGGATGCGCCGATCGCGTGAAGGGCCTGCGTGCCGGTGGCGCTGCTCTGCGACGGAATGTTCAGCCGCGTGTGGCCCCAATGCGACGGCATCTGCCGGCCGCCCGATGCAGGATCGTCCTTGGCTCCAACCGAGGCGAGCAGCATCTCGTACGGCGTGACGCCGATCGACAGGCACAGCGCGCGGTCGCGGTAGTACGGAAAGAACCAGTCGTGACCGCCGCGCAGGTGCGCACCGGCCGCGACAAGCACCGCTTCGTGTCCGGCTCCGCTGATCTGGAAGAACGCCTGGCTCTGGTTCTTGAGCTGAATCTCCTTGTCGTCGATCTTCCGCGACAGGAGCATGGTGCGATACGCCGCGAGCAGCTGGTCCCGGGTGAGCCCCTCGTATTCGCGCCCGCGGAGATTGCCGCCGCGAGCGCGGGCGTCCGCGCTGTTGGCCAGGGTCGACCCCTTCATACGCGAGAAATTATGGCACTATCGGGGGGCCATGACCACCGTCCGCCTGCATCGCTGGGACGAGATCGCGCTCGAGAAGATCACCGAGATGATCTCGCAGAAAATCGTCACCGGCGAGCGCGAGATGCTGGCGCAGATTTATTTGAAGCGCGGGGCGCTGGTGCCGATGCACTCGCACGAGAGCGAACAGATGACCTACGTCCTCCAGGGCGCGCTCAAGGTGCTGGTCGGCGGTGAGGAAGTGACGGTGCGCGAGGGCGAGGTGCTGCACATTCCCTCCTGGACCCCGCACCAGGCTGAAGCGCTCGAGGACACGTTCGAGCTCGACGTCTTCAGCCCCGTTCGCCAGGACTGGATACGCGGGGAGGACACGTAATAGTTGTCAGTTGTCAGTTGTCAGAAGGCATCGAAGTAGCTCGCGGCCTTTCTGACAACTGACAACCGGCAACTGACAACTAGTGGACCCGTCGATCGACGTCGTCCGCCCGGCCGCCTGAGTACACATCGAACTTGCGGCGCATCCGGTTGATCCGCCATTTCAGATACCGGTACTTGATCTCCGAGAACAGCTGCACGCGCCCGCCCTTGAGGTAGAGGTAACCGGCGACGAGGCCGCCCAGGTGCGTCGTGTGTGCGATGCCGCCGCTTTCGCCCGTCGACGACAGGAGCGAGATCGCGCCGATGATCATGACGAAGTACTTCGCCGGGATCGGGAACACGAAGTACAGGTAGATCGGCCGGTTGGGAAAGTACATCGCGTAGGCGAGCAGCACGCCGTAGACCGCGCCCGATGCGCCAATCGTCAGCGAGTAATAGAGCTGGTCAGCGAACGGCAGCGGCGTGAGCGAGAGAATCAGCGTCGTCATCGCCGCGCCGACGCCGGTGACGAAGTAATACTTCGTGAAGAACCTGCTTCCCCACATCCGCTCCAATTCCACCCCGAACATCCAGAGTGCCAGCATGTTGAAGAGGAGATGGAAGATTCCTCCGTGGAGGAACATGTAGGTGACGGGCTGCCAGAGACGCAACTGGCCGATGAGATCGGCCGGACGCATGCCGAATCCCAGGGTCATGGCCGGCACGATGAGCGCGACGAGATACGCTCCCGCGGTGGCGATCATGATCGCTTTGATCGCAGGCGTTACCGGCCCCGGCCCGAAGGAGGATGCGAAGTTCGATGTGGAGGAGGGGTAGCGCGAACGCATTCGACCCAGTCTGTTCCAACTGGAGCCTACGGAGCAACATCCGCACCCGAGGTCTCCGCTGCGCCTACGTCGGACGCACGCGCGCCGACGTGCACGAGTGTTCCGCCGGGAAGCGGCGCCGCGAGCATGGCCGCGCCGAGCGGCATGAATGCCATGGCCATCAACGCGTGTTCAATCCCGATGCGATCGGCCAGGAGTCCGACAAAGGGCACGCTCAGGCCGGCCGAACCCCAGCCGAAGCCCATCATTAGGGACGAGACGGTGGCAGCGCTGATCGGGGCGATCGTCTGGCCAAAGGTGACATTGACCGGCAAGGTCGATTGCAGAAAAAATCCGCCGACTGACACCACCGCGACGAACCACCACCCGTCGAGGGTCGGCGCAATCGCCAGAAACGGAACGGCAGCGATCAGCGATCCCATGATGATCCGCCGCGCCCCCCAGCGGTCTGCCAGCGGCCCGCCCAGGAAGCCGCCGGCGCTGGTGGCGAAGAGATACATCGCCACGGCGATGCCCGCCTCGCCGACCGACATGCCGCGCCGCGTCAGCATCACCGGCATGAAGGTCGCAAAACTCAGCGACGCGAGCGTGCGCAGCACGACGATCAGGTAGAGCAGCGTCAGCGGCCTGGCATAGGGGCGAAGCGCGCGGAGGGCGCCCGACTCGTGGCGTTCGTGAAGGGTGATCGGAGGAATCTTCTGAACGCGGAACGCCAGGATGGCGAGCGCCGGAATCATCAACAGCGGCGTCCACTGCAGGCCATACCGATCCGCGAACGGCGCAAAGACCAGCGGCCCGAGCGAAAAACCGAGCGATCCCGCGGTGATGTGAAATCCCATCGCGAACGACTTTCGATCTCCGCTCAAACGATGCACGAGCGCCGCCGCCGGCGGGTGAAAGGCCGCACCGCCCAGGCCTCCCAATACGAGGACCAGGCCGAGCGTCCACGTACTCGTCGCCAGGCCGATGAGCGACAGGATGCTCACCGCGACAAGCGGCCCGCCGATGACGAGCACGCGCGGACGCCACCGGTCTGCGATGTGGCCGAAGCCAAGCTGCGACACCGAGTTCGCCATCTGGTAACACATGGCCAGCGTGCCCGCAGTGGCGAGCGACATGTTCAGATGCGGAATCAGGAGCGGCAGCAGGGGAGCGTAGATGTTGCCGTAGCCGTCGGTCAGGAAGTGCATGCCCGCCAGCACGATGACCGTCGGGTGCAGGCCGGGGCGCTGGCCGGGGCGCGGGGGTTTCACCGCCTCAGTTTCCGCGTGATGAGCGCGACGGCCTCTCCGAACTCCCTGATCCGCAGCAGGTGGGCACCGGCGGCGAGCACGGCCAGTGCCACACCGATGGCGGTCGAGAGGCGGACGATCTGCAGCACGAGCGAGGTGCCAGGCAGCCAGGTGCCCAGCGCCACGTCAACGCCGGCCGCCGCCGCGCCCATGGCCGCAGATGCCGCGAGGATTCGCAGGAACGACGCACATACGCGCGGTCCTTCGATGCCTTCGAGCTTGCGGCGGAGCAGGATCACCAGCAGCGCCGCGTTGAACAGCGCGGCGATCGACGTGCCCAGCGCCAGGCCGCGAAACCCCATCACCCGGACGAGGACGATGTTGAGCCCGGCGTTGACGAGGACGGTGGCGACGCTGACTTTAACGGGAGTACGGTTCTCGCCGATCGCGTAAAAGGTCGGCGACGCGATGCGGACGACGGAGTAGCCAAGCAGTCCGACCGCGTAAAAGCGCAGCGCCGCGGCCGTGGCGACGGTGGCATCCGGCGTGAACGCGCCGCGTTCGAAGATCACGCGGACGATCGGCGTCGCCAGCACCATGAGCCCAATGGTAGCGGGCACGTTGAGCAGCATCATCAGCGTCATGCTGTCGGCGATCGTGCTGCGCACGGCGGCGTTGTCGTGCTCGGCCGCGTGACGCGAGACGGCAGGCAGCGTCGCCGTGCCGATCGACACGCCGAAGAGACCGATCGGCAGGTACATCAGCCTGAACGCGTAGTTCAGAAATGACACCGCGCCCGTGCCTTCTCCGGTCGCGAGCACGGTGTTCACGAACACGTTCACTTGCGTGGCCGCGAGTCCCAGCGTACCGGGCCCCATCAGCGTCAACACCCGGCGCAGGCCGGCATCGCGCCAGTCGAGAATCGGGCGGTACGAAAACCCCTGCCGCCGAAGGAGCGGCCACTGCAGCGCCAGTTGCGCGACCCCGCCGACCAGCGTTCCGATCGCGATCGCCGCAATCGGCGGCAGCCCCAGGCTGGACATCACCGGCACGAGGGTCAGCGCGCAGATGATGGTGGCGACGTTGAACATCGCCGGCGAGAGCGCCGGGACGAAGAACTGGTGCAGCGCGTTGAGCATTCCCATCACCGCCGCGGCGAGCGCGACGAACGTGAGGAACGGCAGCATGATCCTCGTCAGGAGGATCGTCAGCTCGAGCTTGCCCGGCACGGCGGCGTAGTCGCCGGCGAACGCGGTCACGATCGGCTCCGCGAACACGATCCCCAGCACGACGATCAGGCCGGTGATGACGATCAGGGCGTTGATGATGTGGTTCCCGAGCTTCCAGGCCGACTCCTTGCCGGACGTCGTGAGGTGTCTGGTGAAGGTGGGAACGAAGGCGCTGCTCATCGCGCCCTCGGCAAACAGGTCGCGTACCAGGTTTGGGATGCGGAACGCGACGTTGTAGGCGTCCATGGCGTTCCCCGCGCCGAAGAGTGCGGCAAGCACCTGTTCGCGGACGACGCCGAGGATGCGGCTCGCCATGGTGGCCGCGCCCGCGGACGCGGCGGAGCGCGCCAGCCTCGAGGAAGAAGAAGAGGAGGAGCTAGGCGCCAAGCTTGCGGCGCACGGCTTCGTTGATCGCGCGGCCGTCGGCGTTCTTGCCGGCAAGCTTCGGCATGACGGCCTTCATGACCTTGCCCATGTCCTTGGGAGAGCTCGCGCCGGTTTCAGCGACCGCCGCCGCGACCGCGGCCTCGACTTCTTCTGGTGAAGCCGCCGGCGGGAGGTACTTCTCGAGTATCACGATCTCCGCGGTTTCCTTGTCGGCGAGGTCGGTTCTGCCCGCCTTCGAAAACTGGTCGACCGAATCGCGGCGCTGCTTCACCAGCGACGAGACGACCAGCAGCACCTCCGCGTCGTCGAGATCCCGGCCCTTCTCGACGCCTTTGTTCATGATGGCGGCTTTGAGCATGCGCAACGCCGAGAGACGCGGCGCGTCCTTGGACTTCATCGCCGTGGTGATGTCGATGTTGATCGTGTCGCTGAGTACCATTAGTGATCCTGGTCTGAGTCGCCGGACGTGATGTGCCAGCCGTCGGTCTCCTCGTAAAAACCCTTCGGGACCTGGACGGCGTTCACCTTGACGTTCACCTCGAGGGTGGACTTGACGTTGAAATAGCCGTTGCGGCGCAGCACGCGGCGGAATGCGCCGTTCATGACGTAGCAGCGCACCTTGTCGGCGTCTTCGGCGCGCGCCGCGCGGTCGACCCAGCGCAGGAGCGTCTTGAGTCCCGAGACGTCGTCGGGGTCGACCAGGAAGTCCACAAGCATCGTCACGCGGCCGAGCGGCTCGTGCCGATGGCGGTAGACCGCATAGCCGTGCACCTCGCCCAGCCGCTTCAACGCGACCACCGAGTAGCGGACGTGCGGCGGCTCGATGTAACGCCAGTTCAGGTACGGCGCGTCGCGGCGTACGGCGAGGTCGAACTTCGGCGCGAGCTTTTCCCACAGCGTCGTGAAGGAGGAGTCGAAGCGCCGAACAGGTTCGCACTCGGCACGCAGCGGCCGCGAGCGCGACACGATCTGCACGACCGGCAGCGTGAGCGCGGAAATGAGTCGATTGAGCGGCTGCGGCCAGTGCGGCAGGCGTACGGCGCGCCGCGTGAGCGGCTTCACCAGGCAGGGAAGGATGTGCGACGGCGGCCAATGCAGCCGGTCGAGCATGTGGCGCGATGCGCTCGCGGCGCCGAGAGTGAGCACCGCGCCGCTGTTGCGGTCCCACGCGCGCAGCAGCGCTTCATCCAGTCCCTGGCTGTCGCGCTCGGGCGCCACCATGGCGCCGGTGCCCCAGGCCCCATCGACCTCGAGTGCCTTGAGCGAGATGCGAACGGGCAGCGTGGGATAGTGGCCGACCACCGTCGGGCCCTCGCGCGCCACCCAGATGCCAGGCTGTCCGCCGGGATTGTACGGATTGCGCCGGTGCTGCCAATCCCAGCGAAGGCGATTGGCCTCGGCCGCATCGGGACCGTGCGTGCGGCGATAGAGCGTGTCGACCCCACGGCGGTCGTCGGGCCTGAAGCGATCGATCTCTGACATGAAGTGCGGAGCGGCTCAGCGTACTGGCCCGCTGTGACCATTCTACTTGGTAGCCGGAGGCCCTAAGGCCTCCTCTACGGCTGCTGGCGCTGATTCGGATTCGCCGGCTGCGCGGGCGCGATCACGCCGGGGCGTGCCGAGGATCCGGCCGGGATGCCAAACGGGTTACCAGCCGTCGGCGGCGTGCCGCCAATGATGACCGGCTCGGTCGCGTCATCGGGATCGGAGACAGGTTCGGGCACGACGTTGCCGTTGCCGGGCAGCGGTTGCGGCGGCCGCACGAGACGCGGCTGCGGAACCAAATCCGCGGGCGCGCCGTCCCCATCGTCGCTCGCATCGGCCGGAACCTCCGGATTGACCAGTACCTGCGGACGCGGCAGCAGAGGACGTGGGGCGCCGGGGAGAGGGCCGGCCCCGGCGACGGGAGCCGGATTACGAGGCGCGGCGCTGGCTGGAAGAATCAGGATGCGGTCAAACGTCGACGCACCTACCGAGCCCGCCCGCCGGGGCGCCAGCATGTATGCGGCCACGCTCCGGAGCAGCGTATCGAGTGCCTGACGTTCGGGCACCCCGACGAGCTCCAGCGTGACGGGCGCGCCCGTCACGCGATCTCCGTTCACGATGATCGCTCCGCCGAGCCGCGCCCATTCCCCGAGGATGGCGCGAAGGGGCGCGTTCTGCGCGTTCAGCGAGACGCGGCCGTCCCTGAACTCCAGTTTGATGGACTGCTGCGCACTCGCCGGTGCCGCGCAGACGGCCCACAGAAGCAGGGCGGCGGTGAATGCCCGAAAACTCATCAACAGCTATTGTACGCGACCGTCCTACTGCTCGCGGAAATGCCGGACGACGCGCTGGATGATCTCGTCGAGGCCCACTTTGGGCTGATATCCAATGAGTTTTGCCAGCTTTGTAATGTCCGGCACCCGCCTGGGCATGTCTTCGAACCCGGCCTCGTAGGCCTGATCGTAGGGGATGTACTGGATCTCCGAGGTGCTTCCGGTGGCCGCCTTGACGCGGTCCGCGAGGTCGCGGATTGAGACCTCGTCCGTATTGCCAATGTTGTAGACCCCGCCAATCGCCTTGGGCTCTGCGGCGAGCGTGACCAGGGCCTCGACCACGTCTCCGACGTAGGTGAAGCTGCGGGACTGCTTTCCGTCGCCGAACACGGTGATCGGCTGACCCGCAAGCGCCTGCCGCACGAACGTCGGCAGCACCATGCCGTACTGACCGGTCTGCCGCGGCCCGACGGTGTTGAAGAGCCGCACGACGACGACCGGGAGCTTGCGCTCTTTCCAGTAGGCGAGCGCAAGAAATTCATCGATCATCTTGCTGCAGGCGTACGCCCATCGGTGCTTCGCGGTCGCGCCGAGCACGAGGTCGGCCTCCTCGCGAAACGGCACGTCGGCGCTCTTGCCGTACACCTCGGACGTCGATGCGATGAAGACCAGCTTCTTCTTCTTGTTCGCGTGCTTCAGCACGACCTCGGTGCCGTGCACGTTGGTCTCGATCGTGTGCACGGGCTGCTCGACGATCAGCTTGACGCCGACCGCCGCCGCCAGGTGGTAGACGACGTCGCAGCGGTCGATCATCTCGGCGAGGAGCGGTTCGTTGGTGACCGTGTCGATCACGTAGGAAAACCCGGGCTTGCTCTTGAGATGCGTGATGTTCTCGATCGACCCGGTCGAGAGGTCGTCAAGGACGAGGACTTCGTGGCCGAGGCTGAGCAGGCGGTCTGCGAGGTGTGACCCGATGAATCCCGAACCGCCGGTAATGAGCGCTTTCACGCGAGCACGCGTCCTTTCTGAAATGCACGCGCCGCGTCCGCGACGCGCGTGATGTCGGATTCATCGAGCCGCGGATGGAGCGGCAGCGAGAGTACTTCGGCAGCAGCACGAGCAGCATACGGGCAATCGCCCGGTGAGAACACCGAAAACGCCGGTTGCTGCGGCAGGGCCACTGGATAGTGAATCAACGTCTCGACGCCCATGCCGCGCAGGTGCGCCTGGAGCGCGTCGCGCTCCGGCGAACGTACCGGGAACAGATGATAGACGTGGCCGGCGTCGATTTCGGGTACGGTGGCCAGTGACGCCGGAAGCTGGCGGCGGTACGCCGCGGCGAGTGCGCGGCGGCGAGCGGTCGCGCGGGCAAGTCCCGGGAGCCTCGCTCGGAGGATCGCCGCCTGGATCTCGTCCAGCCGGCTGTTGATGCCGGTTTCGACGTGATGGTAACGATCCGCCTGTCCCCCGTTGCGCAGCCGGCGGATGCGGTCGGCCATGGACGCGTCGTCGGTGATGACCGCGCCCCCGTCTCCCAGCGCGCCAAGATTTTTTGTCGGGTAGAAGCTGAATGCGCCGCCCACACCGGTGGTGCCGACGGGCACACCTGCCGCCGTGCCAAGGTGCGCCTGGCAGCAGTCCTCGACGACCAGCAGCGAATGACGCGCTGCGACGCGCTGCAGCGCGACCATGTCGGCGGCCTGCCCGTACAGGTGCACAGGGACGATCGCCTTCGTCCTCGACGTGACCGCCGCGGCGCACGCGGACGGGTCCAGCGTCACGCGCTCGGCTTCGACGTCCGCGAAGACGGGACGCGCGCCGGCCGCGACGACCGCGAGGCCGGTATAGGCCGCCGTCATGGCGGGGACAATGACCTCGTCACCGGGGCCGATACCCGCGGCGCGCAGCAGCAGGGTGATGGCATCGGTTCCGGTGGCGACGCCAACCGCGTGTCGGGCACCACTGGCGGCGGCGAATTCGGCCTCGAACGCCTCGACCTCTGGTCCGAGCACGAACCATCCACGCGCGATCACGCGATCGATCGCCGCACGAATATCCGCCGCATCGTCCGCAGGCCGCAGGTCGACGAATGGAAGGGTCGGGAGGCTCACAACGCGCCGACCGTCGACTCGGTCGTCGGCACGTATCGTGGCATGTTCGCGCGGTAGAACGCCAAGGTTCGCGCGAGGCCCTCACGGAGCGGAGTGAGGGGCTGCCAGCCGAGCGTCTGGCCAATCAGCGTGGAGTCGGCATAGCAATCGCCGATGTCGATCGCCTTCTTCTCGGGCGGCCATTCCACGAGACGGCTGCGCCCCGTGCCCGCGGTGGAGATCAGGAGATCGACGAGGTCGCGGTGCGAAATGGGCTCCATGCCGCCCACGTTGAAGACGTGACCGTTCGACGATTCGCTCGCGCCGGCCCGCAGGAAGGCGTCGGCGGCGTCGTCGACGAAGACGAAATCGCGAAGCTGGGTGCCGTCGCCGTAGATCTGGATCTCGCGGTCTTCGAGCGCCAGGCGGATGAACCAGGCGATGAAGCCCTGCCGGTTGTGCTTGATCAGTTGTCGCGGGCCATAGACGTTCGTCAGTCGCAGCGAGCACGCTCGCACGCCGAACACGTCGTTGTAGACCATGTGGTAGTACTCGCCGGCGGCTTTGTTGATTCCGTTGACGTCGGTTGGCTTCACCAGGTGGTGTTCGGTCACGGGAAGGCTGTCCGGCCTGCCGTAGACCTGGCGCGTCCCTGCAAAGACCACCTTCACCCCCGGGTTGTAACGGCGGCACGCTTCGAGGATCGACAACTGGCCTCGGCAGTTGATCTCGAGGTCGGTGTACGGGTCCTGCATGCTGTCGATGTGGCTGACCTGGCCTGCGAGGTTGAAGATCACGTCGTGGTCGCGCACGAGATAGTTCATCGTGCTCTGCTGCCGCACGTCGGCGACGTTGACGCGCACGCGATCCTCGATGCCGTCGATGTTGAACAGGTTGCCCCCGTACTCGGGGATGAGGGAGTCGACGACGAGCACGCGCGCGCCAAGCGCCACGAGATGGTGCGCCACCGTGCTTCCGATGAAGCCTAGCCCGCCGGTAATCATCACGCGGCGCCCGCGATAGAACTCGCGGTAATCCCCTCGACTCCGTTCGGGACCCGCCTCTCGACTTCGCTCGAGACCAGCGTTCATCGTTTGGAGGAATCCGGCGGGGCCACGGCGATCGTGGGATTGCGGAACAGCACCGGCGTGCTCTGGCGGCCGCGGCCGAGCACGACGAGGTGTATCCAGAGTTTCATCACGTCCACGCCGGTCCAGAAGACGCGACGGACGTTGAAGAATTGAGACTGGCCATGCGTCCGGTGATAGTGATGCACCGGCACTTCGAGCACGCGGAAGCCGGCGTCCTGGATCTTCCGCATCATCTCGAGACAGATGACGCCCGTGTCGCGTTCGAGCTTCACGCGGTCGAAAATCTCGCGACGCATCAGGCGGAAGTCACAGTCGACGTCCTTGACGCGCAGGCTGAAGAGCAACTTCACGGTGTGGTGGTAGATGCGTCCGATGACGATGCGGTGCCACGGATCCGATCGCGCGATCTTCCATCCGGTGACCATGTCGGCGTCGGGCGTCAGCGTGTTCCAGAGCACCTCCAGCTCGGAGGGGTCGTACTGCGCGTCGCCGTCGGTGTACGCGATCAAGTCCTTGGTCGCGGAGGCGAAGCCGGTCCGCAGCGCCCCGCCGTACCCACGATTGCGCGGATGGTGGACGACGCGCACCTGCGGATACGTCCGCGCCAGCTCGTCGGCGATCTCGGGAGTGGCGTCGGTGCTGCCGTCGTTGACGACGATGACCTCGAAGTCCGGGGTCAGCTGGCTCGCCGCCTGCACCGCGCGGATCACGAGACTGGCGATGGTCCCCCCGTCGTTATAGGCGGGAAAGAACATGCTCAGGCTGGCCGGTCTTGTCTTCGGCGGGGACTGCATGAAAGGCGTCAAATCGTAGCGCGGAAAGGCCTTCTCGACAAGGAACGCCAGGCCAGCCGCCACGGCACGATCACCGACTCGAGGATCACGTGGCCCGACAGCTTGGAGGCGCCCTGGCGCCGCTCGACGAAGGTGATCGGTACTTCACCAACACGGGTGCCGCTGGTGACCGCTTCCCACAGCGTTTCAACCTGGAAGGCGTAGCCGTTGGACGCAATGCGATCGAGTGGCAGGCGCTCGAGCGCCTGCCGGCGCCAGCAGCGAAAGCCGCCCGTACAGTCGTGCGTCCTCAGGCCGGTGATCGCCCGGATGTACCAGTTCGCGAACGCGCTCAGCGCTCGCCGCCGCTTGGGCCAGTTCTCGATGCGGCCGCCGGGAACGTACCGCGACCCGATGATGACATCCGCATCGGCGGTTGCCGCCAGCAGCCGCGCGACATCCGATGGGTTGTGGGACAGGTCGGCGTCCATCTGGCAGATGTGCGTGGCATCGCCCGCAAGCGCATGACGCATCCCGTCGATGTACGCCACCCCCAGGCCTCGCGGTCCCGTGCGGTGAAGCACGCTGACCCGCCCGCCGGCCCCTGCCGCGAGCGCGTCGGCGACCGCACCGGTTCCGTCGGGCGAGCCGTCGTCGACGACGAGGACGCGAACGTCCGGAATCGTCATGAGCCGTGCGATCACGACGGGGATGTTGTCGCGTTCGTTATACGTGGGAACGATGACGAGCGGGCGCATGCCGCTAGTGATTGGAAGGCCCGTCTTCGCCTGGCTTCGGCGAGGCAGGCCCCTCGAAGCGGAGGGACGACACCTGTTCCGACACCAGTCCCACCAGGAATACGATAACCGCGAACATGATCAGGATGACGGCGCCGTTGGCGATCCTGCCGCTCTCCGCGACCGTCCACATGCCGTAGAGGATGCCACCGAGCAGTGATACCACGCTGGCCGGCACGAAGATCCGCAACGGGCTGAAGATGGTGATGATCTTGAGAAGGATCAGGAAGAACTTCGCGCCGTCGCGCGCGAAACGAATGTGCGAGTTGCCCACGCGCTGCCGCGCCTCCACCGGCTCGAAGGCCACGTTGTAGCCGGCGCGGATGAACGCAAGCGTCGTTGTCGTAGGCGCGGAAAAGCCGTTGGGCAGCAGATGGATGAACTCGCGCAGATACGCCGTGCGCGCGCCGCGGAAGCCGGACGTCAAGTCGGGAATCGGCCGGCCGGTCAGATAGCCGGCGAGCGTGTTGAGCAGCGCATTGCCCGCGCGTCTGCCGGCCGTGGCCTGCGTCGCCGAGGCCCGCGCACCGACGACGAGATCGAATTCGCCGAGCTGGGCCACGAGGCGTATGGCGTCCTCAGGTGCATGCTGGCCGTCGCCGTCGACGATCATGATGAACTCGCCGGCGGCGTTGCGGATCCCGGTCTTCACCGACGCGCCATTGCCCTTGTTGTACGGATGCCGGATGACCGCCGCCCCGGCTTCGCGGGCGCGGTCTCCGGTGGCGTCCGTCGAGCCGTCATCGATCACGAGGACCTCGCGCCATGGCGCGGACGCGCGCAGACGCGCGACCACCTCGCCGATCGTGGCGGCTTCGTTCATGGCTGGGATGACGATCGAGACCGAGGCCGGTGCTGCCACGTCAGGGCCCTGTCGTGCCGTGCGCGCTGCGCTCTGCGGCGCCGACGAGCCGTTCGACCACCCCGTCCCAGGTGATGGTTCGCGCGCGCTCGTATCCCGCGTCGCCGAGGCGCGCCGCAAGCCCGGCGTCGGCGGCGAGCCGGTTGATCGCCGTCGCCAGCGCCTCGGCCGAAGGTTCGGTCACGAGACCGTTGATCTCGTCGGCGACGAACTCCAGCGGGCCGCCCGCATCGGAGGTCGTGACCACCGCTTTACGCGAGAGGAACGATTCGAGCGTGACGTAGCCGTAGTCCTCGTGGAATGGCGTGAACAACATGCCGCGCGCGCCCGCGTAGAGGTCGATCAATTCGTCGTCCGATACGCGTCCGAGGAGCGAGACGCGGCTGGACATGTCCAGTCGCTCGATACATGCGTCGATCTCGCCTCGAGCGGTGCCGTCGCCGGCGACCAGCAGCCGCATCGGCGGCGGCACGTGGCGGAAGGCCTCGATCGCAAGGTCGACGCGCTTGACCCGCTCGAGCCTGGTGACAGTCAGCATGTACTGTCCGTACTCGCCCCCCTTGAGCCGCGCCGCGAGCTTCGGTGGATGGTACAGCGGTTCCACCGCAAGGCCGTTGTACTTGTCCACGCGATCCGAGACCGTGCGGGCGATGCTGAAGAGGCCGGCGCACTCGCGCAGCATGGCCGTGTCGAGCTCGATCAGCTTCTTGCGAAGACCGATGTCCCGCTCGGCGTGATCGAAGTTGCTGAACCGCGTGCCGCACAGCTCGTACGCCGCGCGATGCTGGTGCACCAGCCAGGCGACTTTTGCGGGATGGCGGACGAAGTAAGTCGGAAACTTCGTGGGAATGACCAGGTCGATGGGCTGTCCTACCGAGTGGCTCAGATCGAGCAGCCGCCACACGGCCGTGTGCGCCATCAGCTCGTCGCGCGGGTCGTCCCGGAAGGGAATCGACACCGTTTCGGTGTCGTAGCCGCGGGCGCGCAGGGCGGCGACGAGCTCTCGCACGAGGATCTCGGCGCCGCCGTGGACGAACGGCGTCTGGCTCTCGAGGACCAGGACTCTGCGGACTGTCACGCGCTAGGTTGCATGCCGGAAGTTGATGATATCGCCGTCCTGGACGATGTACTCCTTCCCCTCCAGCCGGACTTCACCATGCTCGCGGCAAACCGCCATCGAGCCGCGGGTGGTCAGCGCGTCGTAGCCGACGACCTCGGCGCGAATGAAGCCTCGCTGGATGTCGCTGTGAATTTCGCCGGCCGCGAGCTGCGCCTGCGTCTGGCGCGCAATCGACCAAGCACGACATTCGTCTTCGCCGACGGTGAAGAACGACATGTAGCCGAGCAGGTCATAGGTCGTGCGGATGACGCGATCGAGCCCCGATTCGGTCAGCCCAAGGTCCGCGAGGAAGGCCGAGGCGTCGTCGCCTTCGAGCTGTGAGATCTCCAGCTCGATCTTGGCGCACAGGGCGACAGCCTTCGTCGCGGCGTGCGCGAGAAATCCGGTGAGCCCCGTCTTGGCTGCCGCGCGCTCCACGCTCGATCCCGCATCGGCGACGTCGTCTTCGTCGAGGTTGATGACCAGCAGGAGCGGCTTGGCGGAGAGGAACTGGAAGCCGCGGAGCAGCTTGCGGTCGTCGCCGGTCAGCTCCAGGGTCCGCAGGGGCCTGCCTTCTTCGAGCGCTGCCTGGCAGCGTTGCACCAGGTCGCGCTCGCGTTCGAGCTCCGCCGATCGTCCCTTCTTTAGATCCTTCTCGATGCGTTCCAGCCGGCGTTCGGCCACACCCAGGTCCGCGAGGAGCAACTCGTCTTCCATGGCCTGCGCGTCGCGCGCCGGATCGATGGAGCCCGATGGATGGGCGACCGCGGGGTCGCGGAAGGCGCGGACGACATGCACGAGCGCGTCGGCGTTCTTGTAGCCCGCGACATCGACGAGTGCCTGCGCGCCGGTGCGCGCCGGGCCGATGAGGTCGGTGAACTCCACCGTCGCCGGCACCCGCTTCTTGGGGTTGTACATCCTGGTGAGCACGTCGAGCCGCGGGTCGGGCACCTTCGAGATGCCGATGTTGACGTCCCCTTTGCCTCGCGGCGCGTCGCGCGCGCTGGTCATGAGCTGAAATAGGGTCGTCCTGCCGCTGGAAGGAAAGCCGATGAGAGCCGCACGAAGCATGGAACGTGGAGCGTACCACGCCCCAAGTTGAGTCCCTCCTTCGATAGGGTCTGACCCCAATACAGCTTGTATTGGGGTCAGACCCTACCACAAGATATCGAAATTCGGGCGAAAGTTTGGCGTAACTCAAACCCCTTCAGAGAGTTAAGGTTGACAAGCCCGCCGCCCACGCTTAATATCCTGGTGGATTTTTGTGGTCTAAAGTGGAGAAAAAGGGTCTCAGGGGCAGCTCACCGGCTCGGATCGACGACAAAGGCCGGCTGAAGGTGCCAACCATGTTTCGGGGGGTCATTCACGACCAGCAGGGGCCGGACGTCTTCGTCACGAGCCTGACGGGCGAGTGCGTCCGGATTTATCCGATGCAGGTCTGGCTCGACATCGAGCAGAAGCTCACGCAGATCCCCGGCAATCATCCCTCGAGACTCAAGTTTCTCGACCGCGTGAACTACTACGGCCAGACGGGCGAACTCGACGGCCAGGGCCGCGTGGTCATCCCGGCGCACCTGCGCGACAGCGCATCGATCGTCGGCGACGTGCGCGTCTTCGGGCGCATCGACTATCTCGAGGTCTGGAACGAAGAGCGGTTCCTCAAGAAGCTCCAGAGCGAACCGTGGATGGACGACGACGGCTTGAAGCTCTCGGAGCACGGCATCTAGTGGCGTGTCTCTTCCACTGGTGACGCGATGCACGAACCGGTCATGGTCGCGGAAGTGCTCGAACACCTCGAGCCGTCGCGAGGCGGGGTGTTCATCGACTGCACGGTGGGGCTTGGCGGTCACGCGCGGGCGATGCTCGCCGCCGGCGCGTCGAGACTGATCGGCGTCGATCGCGATCCCGCGGCGCTCGAGCGTGCCCGCGCCGCGTTGAGCGAGTTTGGCGACCGGGTGGAGCTGGTCCACGGCGACTACCGCGGCATCGACGAGATGCTCGACGCGCGCGGCATCACGGGGGTGGACGGCGTGCTCGCGGATCTCGGCGTGTCGTCGATGCAGCTCGACGCACCGGGCCGCGGATTCAGCTTCCGGCGCGACGAGCCGCTCGACATGCGGATGGATACGACCGCTGGACCGACCGCTGCCGAGGCGATCCGCGACGCCGACGAGCGAATGCTGGCGGACGTGATCTACGAGTTCGGCGAGGAGCGGCACGCAAGACGAATCGCGCGCTCGCTGGTGGAGCACAGGACCCGCGCGCCGATTGAAACGACCGGGCAGCTCGCCGACATCGTCCGGCGGGCGATACCGCGGAAGGGCTACATGCGGATCGACCCGGCGACGCGGACGTTCCAGGCGATCCGCATCTGGGTAAACCGGGAGCTGGAAGGCCTCGACGCGTTTCTGCTGCACGTGGCGCGGCGGCTTTCCCCGGGAGGACGGCTGGCGGTGATTACGTTCCACTCGTTGGAGGATCGGATCGTGAAGCACACGCTGCGGTCGCTGCAGGCGGCTGGGGAGATCGGACTGACGGTGCGCACGAAGCGTCCCCTCGTGCCCACCGAGGCCGAGGTCGAGCGAAATCCGAGAGCGCGCAGCGCCAAGCTGCGCGCCGCTGAACGAAACGGGCGGACATCATGACGGCGGACACATTCGAATACGCGATCAAGAAGGACGTTCGAAACAACCCGATCGTGCGCGAGGTCGACCGCGACCGGCACCGCGAGATGTGGCGGTCGCTGGGCGTCGGGGTGTTTCTCGTGGCGGTGCTGCTGTTTTCGGCGTGGCAGCACTTCGAGCTGCTGCGCCACGGCTACCGGATCGAGGAAACGCAGAAAGAGCGCGCGTCTGAAATCGAGATCAACCGTCATCTCAGGCTCGAGATCGAGACGCTTCGCGCGCCGGCCCGCATCGAGCGGCTTGCAACCGAACGGCTCCACATGATCTCGCCGGGCCCCGGCGACGCGTCGGTGATCGAGCGGGTGCTGCCCACCCCGCCGCCGCCGCGTTCGGTCGTCGCGCGGCGGTAGGTCGGAAAGAACGGGGATTCGGTGGCAGATACCTCGGCCAACGCCTGGCGCACGACGCTGAAGCGCCGGCTCGCTGTGGCCGCCGCGGTGTTCCTCGCGTGGTCGGTGGCGATCGAGGCGCGGCTCGTTTACCTGCAGGTCATCCGGCATGACGAGATGCTGAGCCGCGCCGAGCGTCAGCAGATGCGCACGGTTGCCGCGCCCGCCAAGCGCGGAGAGATCCTCGACCGCGACGGCCGCGTGCTTGCCTACAGCGTCGACGCCGAATCCATCTACGCCGTCCCTCCCGACATCGCGGATCCCGACACGGCGGCCGGCGCGCTGTGCGACGCCCTCGACGACTGCGCCCCCAAGGAGCGGCAGGCGCTGGCGGACCGCATTCGACGGGGCCGCTCGTTCGTGTACGTGCGCCGCCAGGCGTCGCCCGATCAGGCGCGCCGGGTCGCCGAGCTGCAGCTCGAAGGCGTCGGGTTCATGAAGGAGAACCGCCGCTTCTATCCCAACAAGGATCTCGCCGCGCACCTGCTCGGCTACGTCGGCCTCGACAACTCCGGGCTGGGAGGAATCGAGGCGGCCTACGACAGCTTGATCAAAGGACGCGCCGGCACGGTGCTGATCCAGACCGACGCGCGCCGCCACGCGTTCAGCAGGACAGAGAAGCTGCCGACGGCCGGCGCGTCGCTCGAGCTGACGATCGACCAGTACCTGCAGCACGTCGCCGAGCGCGAGCTCCGTGCCGGCGTCGAGTGGGCCGGCGCTGACGGCGGCTCCGCCATCGTGATGGACCCGATGAGCGGCGAGATCCTCGCGCTGGCGAACTACCCGACCTTCAATCCAAACGCCTACCGCCAGTTTGCGGAGAACGACCGGCGCAACCGGGCGACCCAGGATCTCTACGAGCCTGGATCGACGTTCAAGATCGTGACGGCCAGCGCGGCGCTGGAAGAAAAGGTCTTCGCGCCCGACACGTTGATCCAGACCAGCCCCGGCCGCATCCGCTTTGGATCGCGCGTCGTCGACGAAGCCGACGGGCATGACTACGGCCTGATTTCGTTCAGCACGGTGATCGTCAAGTCGAGCAACGTCGGCGCGATCAAGATCGGCCTGCGCGTCGGCCCGGAGCGGCTGAGCGAGTACGTCAAGCGATTCGGATTCGGTCGCCCCTCTTCGCCTGACTTCCGTGGCGAGAGCCCGGGCATCGTGTGGTCGTCTTCGAAGCTGAACGACAGCGCCCTGGCCTCCGTCTCGATGGGATATCAGGTCGGTGTGACGCCGCTGCAGATGGCGGTGGCGTTCAGCGCCGTGGCGAATGGCGGCGAACTGCTGCAGCCGCGCCTGGTTCGCGCGGTCGTTCGGGACGGCCAGCGCGTGCCCGTGCCACGCAAGGTGCTTGGGCGCGCGGTCAAGCCGGAGACCGCCGCCGAGCTGACGACGATCATGGAAGAGGTCGTGGCGGACGGAACCGGGAAGACGGCGCAGATCGCGGGCTACGGCGTCGCCGGCAAGACCGGCACGGCGCAGAAGGTGGTCAACGGACGGTACTCGCACTCCGACTACAACGTGTCGTTCGCCGGATTCCTGCCCTCACGAAAGCCCAAGTACACCATCGTCGTGGTCGTCGATTCGCCCCGCAAGGTGCGCGCGTACGGCAGCATCGTGGCCGCGCCAATCTTCCAGAAGATCGCCGCCGCCGCCCTCCGGCAGGGCGGCATCGCCCCATCGATCAACGCCCCGCCTCCGCTGCTCGTCGCCCGCCGCGATGACGAGAGCGAGCAGCCGACGGCTGGCGCCGCGGAGATTCCGGCCATCGTGACGCTGGCGGGCTCTTCGCAGAGTCCGGCCTCGCTCTTCCCCGACCTTCGCGGCCTCGGCGCTCGCGATGCGCTCCGGTCGTTGACGCGGCTCGGGCTGACCGCGCGCCTCAGTGGCGACGGGGTGGTCGTCCAGCAGAGCCCCGCAGCGGGAGGCCCGATCGAACCAGGCACGCAGGCCACGTTGTGGCTGAAGCGCCAGGCGCCGCCCCGCGGAGCGAGTGAACCGGAGCCATGACGGTCTACGAGCTGCTGCAGGCGTGGGTGTGCGCGTGGCCACCGGGCTTGCCACCGGACGAGCGCCCCGAATTGCCCGCCCACACCAGCACGCTCGACATCGTCTGTTCGGGAGTGACCCACGATTCGCGGCAGGTCACCCCTGGCTCCGTGTTCGTGGCGTTGAAGGGCTTCAAGAGCGACGGGATCGACTTCGCGCCGAGGGCGATCGCCTCTGGCGCCGCCGCGATTGTCGCGGAGCGGGTGCCGGATTCGCCGTCGAGCGTGCCCTGGATCGTCGTGGGCGACGCGCGACTGGCGCTGGCGCTGCTCGCAGCCGAGCGTTTCGGGCACCCCAGCCGGGAGATGCAGGTGCTGGGCATCACCGGCACGAACGGGAAGACGACGACGGGCTACCTCGCGAGCGCGATCTTCGAGGCGGCGGGGATCGCGTGCGGATTGATGGGGACGGTCACGTACCGGGTCGGCGCACGCGAGTTTGCGGCGACCCGGACGACGCCGGAGGCGCCCGACGTGCAGGCGTTGATGCGGCAGATGGTCGACGCCGGGTGCGGCGCGTGCGTGATGGAGGTGTCGTCGCACGCGCTGGCGCTTCGGCGTGTCGACGGCATCACGTTCGCGGCGGGCATCTTTACGAACCTGACGCGCGACCATCTCGATTTTCACGCGGACATGGAGGACTACTTCGCCGCGAAGAGACGGTTGTTCGAGATGCTTCCCGAGGGCGCGCCGGCGGTGGTGAACGTTGACGACCCGCGCGGAGCGGCACTGGCAGACAGCGTGGCCCGGCCGGTGACGTACGCGATCAATCGTCCTGCCGACGTGACGCCTGGGCCGCTGTCGTTTTCGCTCGCTGGTCTCGAGTTCGACGCGCGCACGCCGCAAGGAATCGTCCGCGTCCAGTCGAAGCTGGTTGGCAAGCCGAACGTCTACAACATCCTCGCGGCCGTTGCCGCCGCCGGGGCGCTCGGCGTTCCCCTTGCGGGGATCGCGGCTGGGTTGAAGAAACTGCCGGGCGTGCCCGGGCGCTTCGAGGTGACCTCGTCGGCCGCCGACGACATCACCGTGGTGGTGGATTACGCGCATACCGACGATGCGCTGCGCAACCTGCTCGAGACCGCCCGCCCGCTTGCAGGCAGGCGGCTGATCACGGTCTTCGGGGCCGGAGGGGACCGCGATCGCACCAAGCGGCCGCTGATGGGAATGGTGGCAGCCCGGCTGAGCGACGTCGTCGTGGTCACGTCGGACAACCCGCGAAGCGAGGATCCGGTCCGGATCATCGACGAAGTGAAGCGGGGCGCGGAACCGGAAACGCGGCAGCGAGGCGCCGAAGTGCTGACGATCGTCGATCGGCGGGATGCGATCGCCCGCGCGGTCGAACGCGCCGCGCCGGGCGACGTAGTGCTAATCGCCGGCAAGGGCCACGAGAAGTACCAGGAGATCGACGGACGAGTGCTGCCGTTTGACGATGTCGCGGTGGCGCGTGAGGCGCTGGAGGCGCGGCGGGTGAAGTCGCGAGTTGGGTGAGCGAGCTGCGTCTCACGGTGAAGTGGGTTGCCGACGCGGTCGGCGGCCGGTTGGTGTCCGGTGAGCCGGACCAACTGGTGGGCCACGTCACCACGGATTCGCGGGCGCTCCGGCCAGGTGACTTCTTCGTCGCGCTGCGCGGCGAGCGGTTTGACGGCCATGAGTTCGTGGGCGACGTGCTGAGCCGCGGCGCCACTGGGGCGATTGTCGAGGCGGACCGTCAGGGTCCGGCGCGGGCCTTTACGGCCCGCGGAGCCGCCTTGATCGAGGTCGGCGACACCACGAAGGCGCTGCAGGACCTGGCGCACGCGGTGCGAAAGGCGTCGGGAACCCGCGTGGTCGCGATTACCGGCAGCGCGGGCAAGACGACGACCAAGGAAACGATTGCGGAGTTTCTGTCGACGCGGTTTCGCGTCGTGAAGAACAAGGGGAATCTGAACAATCACATCGGACTGCCGTTGTCGCTGATGCAGCTTCGCGAGCAGCCGGACGTCGCCGTGATGGAACTTGGAATGAACCACGCCGGAGAAATCAGCACGCTCGTCGCCATCGCCGAGCCCGAGGTGCGCGTCTGGACGAACGTGGGCGACGCGCACATCGGGTTCTTCGAATCGGCGGACGCGATTGCCGACGCGAAGGCGGAGATCCTCGAGAACGCCGGCCCTGCCCACGTGCTCGTCTGCAACGCCGATGACCCGCGCGTGACCGCGAGGGCAGCCGGCTTCGCCGGCCGCACGCTGACGTTCGGTACCTCCGAGGGGGCCACGGTGCGCGCGACGAATGTCGAGGACCTGGGCGTGGACGGGATGCGCGCGCACGTGACGACTCCGGCTGGCGAGCTGGACGTCGAGACGCCGCTGCTCGGTCGCGGCAATCTCGCGAACGTGCTGGCGGCGACCGCCGTGGCCGTCGACTGTGGCGTTGGTCTCGATGTCATCGCCGCGGCAGCGTCGCGTCTGACGCCGGCCGATCGCCGAGGCGCGGTGCGGCGCCTGCGCGACGGAATCACGCTGATCGACGACTCCTACAACTCCAGTCCCACGGCGCTGCAACGGGCTCTCGAGGTGCTCGCGAGCGAACGGCGTGCGGCGCGGAAGGTCGCGATCCTCGGCGAGATGCTCGAGCTGGGGGAGCACTCGATCGAGCTGCACCGTCAGTCAGGTCGCGCGGCCGCGCACGCCGGCGTCGCGCTGCTCTTCGCCATTGGCGGCCGTCCCGCGGAGGCGCTCGCCGATGCGGCCGGGAACGAAGGGATGCCGCGGTCGGCTGTCCGCTACTACGAGAGCAGCGAGGCGGCGGCGCCGGCCGTGGCGGCATCAATCCAGGCGGGCGACGTCGTCCTCGTCAAAGGCTCCCGCGGCACGCGCACCGACGTGGTCGCCGACCGCATCGCGGCGGAGCACGCCTGATGCTGTATTACCTGCTGCCGCCGCTGTCGGATGTCTTCGGCGTGCTCAACGTCACCCGGTACATCACGTTCCGCACGGCGGCGGCCAGCCTCACGGCGCTCTTCATCAGCCTCGTCTTCGGCCCGTGGCTGATCCGCAAGCTGCGTGACTTCCAGATCGGACAGATCATCCGGCAGGAAGGACCGCAGTCGCATCGCGCCAAGGCCGGGACGCCGACGATGGGCGGTTTGCTCATCCTGGCCGCGGCGATCGCTCCGACGCTGCTCTGGGCCGACCTGTCCAACCCGTACATCTGGATCGCGGTGCTGTCGACGCTCGGGTTCGGCGCGGTCGGTTTCGCAGACGACTACCTGAAGATCGTCCGCCGCTCGCATCACGGCCTGATCCCCCGGTACAAGATGGGGCTCCAGATTGTCATCGCGCTCGGCGTCGGCGTGGCGCTCCTGGTGCTCGCGCAACAGAATCCCCCGCTCTACAACACGCGGTTGATCTTCCCGTTCTTCAAGAACCTCATCCCCGACCTGGGCTGGTGGTACCTTCCGTTCGCCGCGTTCGTCCTTGTCGCGTGGACCAACGCGGTCAACCTCACCGACGGCCTCGACGGCCTCGCGATCAGCACGTTCGCCGTGTCTGCCGCGGCGCTCACCGCGCTGGCCTACGTGACCGGCCACGCGGTGCTCGCCAACTATCTGCTGCTCGTGCGCTTCGCGCCCGTTGGCGAGCTGACGATCTTCTGCGGCGCGCTCGTGGGGGCGAGCCTCGGATTCCTCTGGTACAACTCGTACCCCGCCGAGATCTTCATGGGCGACGTCGGATCGCTCGCCCTTGGCGGCGCGCTCGGCACCGTCGGCATCCTGATCAAGCAGGAGCTGTTGCTGCCGATCGTCGGCGGCATCTTCGTCCTCGAAGCCGCCTCAGTCGTCATTCAAGTCGGCTCGTTCAAGTTGACGGGCAAGCGTGTGTTCAAGATGTCGCCGATTCACCATCACTTCGAGTTGATTGGATGGAGCGAGCCCAAGATCATTTCCAGGTTCCTGATCCTGGCGGTCATCTTTGCGCTGTTCAGCCTCACCTCGCTGAAGCTGCGGTGATGGCGTGGGGACATTTACGATCGCGGGACGGCGTGTGGTGGTGGTCGGCGCGGCAAGGAGCGGGATCGCGGCGGCGGAACTGCTCGCACGGCGGGGTGCGCGCGTGACGCTCACCGAGCTGCGCGCGTCGTTCGAGGGAATGGATCGCCTGCGCGCCGCGGGCGTACAGCTCGAGGTCGGAGGGCACAACGCTCAGACATTCGAATCGGCCCACCTCGTGGTCGTGAGCCCGGGCGTGCCGCTCGACCAGCCTGTCCTGGACGCGGCGAGCGCGCAGAACGTCGAGATCATCGGAGAGCTGGAGCTCGCGTCGCGATTGGTCAAGGGACGCGTGATCGCCATCACCGGCACCAAGGGCAAGTCGACGACGACGACGCTCGTGGGGCGGATATTGACGGCATCTGGCAGGAAAGTGCTGGTGGGGGGAAACATCGGCGTGCCTCTCAGCGCGCAGGTCGAACAGTCGACGCCGGACACGCTGCACGTGGTCGAGACCAGCAGCTTCCAGCTCGAGACGACGACGACCTTCCATCCGTGGATCGCGGTGTGGCTCAATCTCGCGGACGACCATCTCGATCGGCATCCCACGATCGAGGCGTATGCCTCCGCCAAGGCCCGCATCTTCAGGCGGCAGGTTGAAGGCGACTTCATGGTGGTGAATGCCGACGATCCGCTGGTGATGGAACGCGCGGCCCGATCCGCGGCCTCGCTCGTGGCGTTTTCGCTCGAGGGCCGGATCCGCGACGGGTTCGTCGTTGACGAGGACTGGATCGTCCGGCGTACGGCCACCGGCACCGAGCGCCTCGTGCCGCTGTCGTCGGTGGAGCTGACCGGCCGCCACATGTTGAACAACGTCCTCGCGGCCGCTGCGGTGTCGTCGCTGGCTGGCGCGCCGGCCGAGGCGATGGTCGTGGCGCTGCAGGGATTCCACGGTCTCGAACACGTGATGGAGCCGGCAGGCGAGGTTGGAGGCGTGCGCTTCGTCAACGATTCGAAAGCCACCAACGTCGAGGCCGCGAAGCGTTCGATCGAGAGCTTCGAGCGCGGTGTCGTGGCGATTGTCGGCGGGCGGTTCAAGGGCGGCGACTTCCGGGAGCTGCGCGAGCCGATGTCGAAACGGGGCAGGGCGGTCGTCGCGATCGGAGAAGCCGCGCCGCTCGTTCGCGAGGCGCTCGAGGGGACGGTGCCGGTGGTCGAGGCGGGCTCGATGCGTGAGGCGGTGGAGCGCGCGCACGCCGCGGCACAGCCGGACGGCGTCGTCGTCCTGGCGCCCGCGTGCTCGAGCTTCGACTGGTTCCGCGACTACGCGGAGCGGGGACGGGTGTTCAAGGAGGAAGTGGAGAGGTTGAAGAACGCGTAAGTGGTGAGCAGTCGTCAGTCGGTTGGCGCGGACGGGAGCTAACCGCTGGGAACGCAGACGACCCCTGTCTGCGAGGTTGGTGTCCTATCCCACTGCCGGCTGATGACTGCTGACCACTTACGTGTCGCGGACCGTAAAGGTCCGCCCCGCAGGAGGGGGATGTTATCCGATCCCACTGTCTGCGGGGCGGGCCTTTACGGCCGGCCAAAGAAGAGCGCGCAGGTGGTGCCAACGGGCGCCACCCTGCCTCGCAGCCCGGTTACGGCCCCTGCGAAGCACGCGCGCAAAGAGATGTTTCGGGCTCAACAGTAAAGAACTTTAATGGCGAGAAAACTCAAGTCGGACAGGCTCCTCTTCACCGCCACGCTGCTGCTCGTGTGCTCGAGCATCGTGATGGTCTACAGCGCCTCGGCCCTGGTGGCCCTGGAGCGCTTCCAGCAGCCGTACCTGTTCCTGAACAAGCAGGCGCTCTGGGCGGTGCTCGGGCTGGCGGTGCTCGCCATCACCATGCGGATCGACTACCGCACCTACCGGAACGACGTCTTCGTGTGGGGGTTGCTGGGGATCATTGCGCTGCTGCTCGTTGGCGTGTTGTTCAGCGCGCCGGTGAACGGGACCCGCCGGTGGTTTGCCGTCGCCGGCTTCGGGATCCAGCCGTCGGAGCTCGCCAAGATCGGGTGCGTGTTCTTCACGGCGCTCATCCTCGAACGGCGCAGGCACCGCATCGACGAGCTGTCGTACTCGCTGCTGCCGATCGCGATCGTCGTCGGCGGGCTCGTCGGCCTGATTCTGCTGCAGCCCGACTTCGGCACGGCGATGTCGCTGCTGCTGGTCGTCGCGATGATGATTTTCGCCGCCGGTCTTCATTACAAATATTTCATCGGATCGGTGCTCTGCGCTCTTCCCGTGCTCTACCTCGTCCTCGTCAGCGCGCCCTATCGCCGCCGGCGCCTCCTGGCGTTCTGGGATCCGTGGGCGGATCCGCTCGGCGACGGCTTTCAGATCATCCAGTCGCTGATCGCGGTCGGGACCGGCGGCATCTTCGGCCGCGGGTTGATGGCGGGGGTGCAGAAGCTGTTCTACCTGCCAGAGCCGCACACCGATTTCATCTTTGCGGTCGTCGGCGAAGAGCTCGGCATCATCGGCGCCACCGTCATCCTCGCCTGCTTCTGCGTGATCGCCTGGCGAGGGCTGCGGATCTCGATGCGCGCCGAAGACACGTTCGGCTCCTTCGTGGCGCTTGGCCTGACGACGATGATCGCGGTGCAGGCGTTCGTGAACATGAGCGTCGTGCTGGGCCTGATGCCCACCAAGGGCATTCCGCTGCCGCTCATGAGCTTCGGCGGGTCGTCGCTCCTGATCAGCCTGCTCGCTATCGGCGTGCTGATGAACATCTCGCAGCACGAGGCGGTGGATGCTTGACGGGGAGCGTCGAGGTTCGACGAACGGATGCCGTCTAGTGCCGTTATCAGTGCTGATCGCAGGCGGCGGAACGGGCGGGCATCTCTATCCGGGCATCGCGGTCGCGCGCGAGCTGATGTCGCGGGTGCCGGATGCCGAGGTGACGTTTGTCGGCACCGCCGCCGGCATCGAGGGACGTGTCGTCCCGCGCGAAGGCTTCACGCTCGACGTGATTCGCAGCGCCGGCCTCAAGGGCAAGTCGCTGCAGTCGATCGCGCAGGGCGTCGCGCTGCTGCCGTTGAGCGCGCTCGACGCGGCGCAGGTGATTTCGAGGCGGCGGCCGTCGATCGTGATTGGCGTGGGCGGCTATAGCTCGGGGCCCGTCGTCCTGCTGGCGGCGCTGCGCGGCATCCCCACGCTGTTGATGGAGCAGAACGCGATGCCCGGCATCACCAACCGGCTGCTGTCGCCGGTCGTCAACGCCGCGGCGGTCACGTATCAGGAGAGCGTTCGATTCTTCGGCGGGAAGTCGTTTGTGTCGGGCAATCCGGTGCGACCGGAATTCTTCGATACCGGAGGCCTGAAGGCCTCCGGCTACCAAGGCGAGGGGGCACATGCGAATGACAGTCAGCCGCCAGGGGCGGCTCGGGTCCTAGTCTTTGGCGGCTCTCAGGGCGCGCACGCGATCAACGTGGCCATGGTGGAGGCGGCGGCGCGGCTGGCAGCCGCCGCGCCTCGGATGGCCATCACGCACCAGGCAGGGGAGCGAGATCTGGACATGGTCCGCGACGGGTACCAGCGCGCAGGACTCGAAGCCCGCGTCGAATCATTCCTGTTCGCGATGGACCGGGAGATGAAGTCGGCGGACGTTGTCGTGTGCCGCGCGGGCGCGACAACGCTGGCGGAGCTGGCGGCGGCGGGGAACGCGTCGATTCTCGTCCCGCTGCCGACGGCCACAGACGATCACCAGCGCAAGAACGCGCTGGCGCTCGTCTCGCAGGGAGCGGCGCAGATGATCGAGCAGCGCGAGCTCACCGGCGATCGACTGGCTTCGGCGATCGTCGCCCTGCTGGGCGATCCGGAACGGCGGCGGCGCATGAGCGACGCCGCGCGGCGGCTCGCGAGGCCTGACGCCGCGAAGGCGATCGTCGACAGGGTTCTGGCACTTGCTCGGTAAGACGCGCCGGATCCATTTCGTCGGCATCGGCGGCATCGGCATGAGCGGGATCGCCGAGCTGCTGGCGAACCTCGGCTTCGTCGTCAGCGGATCCGACGCGAAGCGGTCCGAGGTGACCGCGAGGCTCGAGGAGAAGGCGGGCGTCCGGGTGTTCGAGGGCCATGCGGCGGCACACGTCGGCGAGGCCGACGTCGTGGTGGTCTCGTCCGCGGTGCGCAGGACCAACCCGGAGCTCGTCGAGGCGGAACGGCGCGGGATTCCGATCATCCCCCGTGCCGAAATGCTCGCCGAGCTGATGCGGCTCCGCTTCTCGATCGCGGTGGCCGGGTCGCACGGCAAGACGACGACGACGTCGATGATTGCCTTCGTGCTCGAGCAGGCCGGCCTGGATCCGACGGCGGTGATCGGCGGCAAGGTGAGCGCGTTCGGCAGCAATGCGCGGCTCGGCCGCGGCGAGTACATGGTGGCGGAGGCAGATGAAAGTGACCGTTCGTTCCTGATGCTCTGGCCCTCGATTGCGGTGATCACGAACGTCGATCGCGAGCACATGGAGGCCTACGGCAGCTTCGAGGAGCTGCAGCAGGCGTTCACGGACTTCGCGAACAAGGTGCCGTTTTACGGCGCCGTCGTCGCGTGTGCGGACGATCCGCACCTCGCGCCGGTGATCGCACGCGTGAACCGGCCGGTCGTCACCTACGGACTGGATCGTCCCGGCGCCACGTTCACCGGATCGCAGGTCGAGCTCGGCAGCTTCGGCGCCCGCTGCGTCGTGCATCGGCGTCTCGAGACCGATGTCACCAGGCTCGGGGTGCTGGAGCTCGCACTGCCGGGCCGGCACAACCTCCAGAACGCGATTGCCGCGGTGGCGACGGCGGACCGCATCGGCATCGAATTCAACGTCGTCGCGTCGGCACTGCGGGAGTTTCACGGCGCCGACCGCCGGTTCCAGCGCTACCCGGAAACGCGCGGCGTGCTGGTGGTTGACGACTACGGACATCATCCGACGGAGCTGGCGGCCGTGCTTGCCGCCGCGCGAGCATCGCTGGGCAGGCGCCTGATCGTGGCGTTTCAACCGCACCGGTACTCGCGTACACAGCAGTTGATGGACGCCTTCGGGCCGTCGCTGAAGGACGCCGACGAGATCCTCCTGACCGACATCTACGCCGCCAGCGAAGATCCGATTGCGGGCGTCACCATTGACGTGCTCGCGGACGCGATCCGCAGAGGGTCCGGTCGCCCCGTGAAGGTCGTCAAGCCGTTGGATCAGGTCATCCCCGAGCTGCTGCAGATGATCAGGGCCGGCGATGCCGTGATCACGCTGGGCGCCGGCTCGATTGGCACGCTGGCCGGTCGTCTCGTCGATGCGCTCGCACAGGGAAAGGCGCCTGCCTGATGGCCGTTGCCGCCCCCGCGGACAAGCGCTTCCGCCGCGCGCACGTCAGCCCGACCCGCAAGCGCGGCCGGTTCAACGTGTCGTGGAAGCGGGTCGCCCACATCGCCGTGGTGGGCTCGTTCGTGGTGTACGCCGCGTACCGTGGCATCGACATCCTGCTGACGACCGACGCACTCACGGTGACCAGCATCACGGTCAGCGGCAACACCAAGCTCTCTCGCGGCGAAGTTCTCTCGCTGCTCGACGCGATGCGCGGCAGGAACATGGTGTTCCTCGACCTCGAGGACTGGCGGGAGAAGCTGACCGCGTCGCCCTGGGTCGCCGACGCCGCGCTGCGCCGCGTTCTGCCGGGCACCGTGGACGTGTTCGTCTCCGAGCGCCAGCCGATGGGCATCGCGCGCATCGGCACGGCGCTGTATCTCATCGATGCACGCGGCGTGATCATCGACGAGTTCGGGCCCAACTACGCCGACTTCGATCTTCCAATCATCGACGGACTCTCGGCGGCGCCGCAGGATGGCGGCGCGCTCATCGACGATGCGCGCGCCGGCCTGGCGGCGAGGCTCCTCGCGTCCGTGCGCGATCATCCCGGGCTGGCCAAGCGCGTGTCGCAGATCGACGTCAGCGACCTGCGCGACGTGGTGGTCACCCTCAAGGGCGACACCGCGATGGTTCGCGTCGGCGACGACCAGTTCGCGGAACGGCTGCAGTCGTACGTCGATCTGTCCCCCGCGCTGCGCGAGCGGGTGCCGGACATCGACTACGTGGATCTGCGATTCGACGAGCGCGTCTATGTCAGGCCTCAGGGATCAGGGCCCAGGACTCAGAAAAAGGTAGGGGGCGGCTAATTTGGCTCGAAAAGAGCGGTATCTCGTAGGGCTGGACGTCGGGACGTCGAGCGTCTGTGCGGTCGTGGGCGAGAGCCACGACGATGGCAGCCTCGACATCGTGGGAATCGGCGTCGCCGAATCCCGCGGCATCAAGCGTGGCGTCGTCGTGAATCTCGAGGCCGCGGTCGATTCGATCAAGAAGGCGATCGAGGAAGCCGAGCTGATGGCGGGCATCGAGATCGATTCCGTGCATCTCGCCCTGTCGGGCCCGCACATCAAGGGGTTCAACAGCCGCGGCGTCATCGCGGTGGCCGGCAAGAACCGCGAGATCACGCGCGACGACGTGCGGCGGGCGATTGACGCGGCCAAGGCGGTGGCGCTGCCGACCGGGCGCGAGATTCTCCACGTGTTGCCACAGGACTTCGTCGTCGACGAGCAGGACGGCATCGGCGCGCCGGTCGGCATGACAGGTGCACGTCTCGAGGTCAACGTGCACGTCGTGACAGGCGCCACCTCCGCAACCCAGAACATCGTCGCGTGCGTCAACCGTGCGGGTGTGTCCGTGGTTGACACAGTGATCGAGCAGCTCGCGGCGTCGGACGCCGTGCTCACCCAGGATGAGAGAGAGCTCGGCGTCGCGCTGGTGGACATCGGCGGCGGCACGGCCGACCTGGCGATCTTCGAGCGCGGGAGCCTCTGGCACACGGCGGTGGTCCCCGTGGGCGGCGACCACTTTACCAACGACATCGCGGTCGGCTTGCGCACGCCGATTCCTGACGCGGAAAAAGTGAAGCGCAAGAACGGGTGTGCGCTTTCGTCGATGGTCGACGAGGACGAGACGATCGAAGTGGCGAGCGTCGGCGGACGCAAGCCACGCCTGATGGCTCGGCGCATCCTGTCGGAGATTCTCCAGCCGAGAGCCGAGGAGATTTTTCATCTCGTGTGGGACGAAATTCGTCGCGCGGGGTACGAGAAATCGCTCAACTCGGGCATCGTCCTCACCGGTGGCGGCGCTATCCTCGAGGGGATGCCGGAGATCGCGGAACAGATATTCGACCTGCCGATCCGGCGCGGGGTGCCGATCGGCATCGGCGGTCTGGCGGATCACGTGAGCAGCCCGACGTTTGCCACCCCGGTGGGGGTGGTGCTGTATGCGCACCGCAACCGGGTGCCCGAGGCGGCGCGGGTGGGCGCCGGCGCATTCGGCCGCATGGCTGGGCGGCTGCGCGGGATCTTCAAGGAATTCTTCTAATGGAGGGTCGGATGAAAGAACGCGACGAAAAGCTGCGCCTGACGCTGGATCCGGAAGCGCGCCGCGGCGCGAAGATCAAGGTGATCGGCGTTGGCGGCGGCGGCAGCAACGCCGTCAACCGCATGGTGGAAGTTGGCCTGAGCGGCGTCGAGTTCATCGTGGTGAACACGGATGTGCAGGCGCTCGACCACAACCACGCCTCCGCGAAGATTCAAATCGGCCAGAAGTTGACCAAGGGACTCGGCGCGGGCGCCGATCCGAACATCGGCCGGCAGGCGGCGCTCGAGGACACGGAGTCGATCATCCAGGCGCTCTCGGGCGCGGACATGATCTTCGTGACGACCGGCCTCGGCGGCGGCACCGGCACCGGCGCGGCGCCCGTGATCGCCAGCCTGGCCAGCGAGCTCGGTGCCCTGACGATCGCCGTCGTCACCAAGCCGTTCAAGTTCGAAGGTAAGAAGCGCTCCATGCACGCCGAGGCGGGACTCGAGGCGCTGCGCGAATGCGTGGATACCGTCATCACGATTCCGAACGAGCGGCTGCTCGGCGTCATCGACCGCAAGACCGCGCTCACCGAGGCGTTCTCGATGGCCGACGACGTGCTGCGGCAGGCGATCCAGGGAATCTCGGATCTGATTCTCGTGCCGGGACTCATCAACCTCGACTTTGCCGACGTCAAGACCATCATGTCCGGCATGGGCGTGGCGATGATGGGCACCGGCACGGCGGAAGGCGACAACCGGGCGATGCAGGCGGCGCAGAAGGCGGTGTCGAGTCCGCTGCTGGAGGACGGCACCGTCAACGGCGCGCGCGGCGTCATCATCAATGTGACCGGCGGTCCCGACCTCTCGCTGATGGAAGTGAACGAGGCGTCATGCGTGATCCAGGAAGCGGCCCATGAAGACGCCAACATCATCTTCGGCGCCGTGGTCGATCCGGCCCTGAAGGGCAAGGTCAAGATCACGGTGATCGCCACCGGCTTCGACCGAAAGATCAGCGGCCGGAGCGTCCCGGCCACCACCCTGCAGACCCCGGTGGACCTGCACAGCTACACCGTGCACCTGAACCGAGCCGCGGAAGCGCTGGAGGCGGAGCCGGCACCCGTGCAGGCGTCGGCGTCGGCGTCGGCTGGCGGTGCCGAGAGCCTGCCGGCAACCGGAGCCGCTCCGCAATTCAGCGTCAGCCGCAGGCCGGGCCTCGACCTGTCGTTGCCGCTGACGCCGGCTGATCCCGTGGGAGACATCAACATATCGCCGGAGATCGGCCCCGGCGACGTCTCCTCGCCCCTCGACGTCCCGGCATTCCTTCGCCGGCAGAGCTGAGGCCAGGGCACGGCCAGGTAACGTACACTAGATAGACCCACGGCACGCGTGAACGCCTGCGTCTGAGCAGGGGTTCGCGCCCGCCTTCGCCATAGGCCGCGGCGGGCCCGCCTTCGCAACAGGCTGCGACGGGCACGCACGCGTCGTTTCCCGGTTCAGTTCGACGGGTTTTCATGAAGCACTGGCAGCAGCGCGAGCGCGCCCTCGATCTCCTTTCGAAGGAGGTGGGGTACGTCCGCAAACCTCACGGCGGCAAGCTGCGCGTGGCGCTGGCATTCCCGAACACCTACTTCGTCGGGATGTCGAACCTCGGCTTCCAGACCGTCTACAAGCTGTTCAACAACGAAGACGACATCGTGTGCGAGCGCGTGTTCCTGCCGCCCAAGTCGGAGCTCGCCGCGCAGCTCGAGTCGGGCGCGCCGCTCGTCACGATCGAGTCGCAGACGCCGCTGGCGGAGTTCGACATCATCGCGTTCTCGGTGTCGTTCGAGTGGGACTACACGAACGTCCTGTCGATGCTGAGGCTCGCCGGCGTGCCGCGGCGCGCCGCCGAGCGCACACACCACGATCCGCTCGTGATGATTGGCGGCGCGGTGACCTTCGTCAACCCGGAGCCGCTGGCGCTCTTTGCGGATGTGATCGCCGCTGGCGAAGGGGAGGTCCTGATTCCTTCGCTTCTCAGCGCGTTCAAGGCGGCATCGGATCGAGACGACCTGCTGCGCCGGCTCGCCGCCGAGCGAGGTTTCTATATCCCGTCGTTCTACGACGTGGAATACAAAGACGACAACACGATCGCGCGGTTCGTTCCGCGTGAAGGCACCGGTGCCCTGCCTGTCGTCAGGAAGGCGGCGCTCAAGACGACCGAGGCGGTCGATCCGCCGGCGACGATGATCTTCACCCCGGAGACGGAGTTCGGCTCGAGGTTCCTGATCGAAGTGGTGCGCGGCTGCGCCAACCTGTGCCGCTTCTGCTGGGCCGGCTACAACTACCTGCCGGTGCGCGCGTTTCCCAAGGACCGCATCCTGCAGCTTGCGGAGCAGGCGCGCGCGCATTCCGACCGCGTCGGCCTCGTGTCGATCGCGCTGTGCGATCACCCGGACATCGAGGAGATCCTCACGCGCCTCGTGGCGATGGGCTATTCGATCAGCCCCGCCTCGCTCAGGCTCGACGATCTCACGCCGACCATCGTGCGGCTGCTCCGCGAGAGCGGTGAGCGGACGATCACCATCGCCCCGGAAGTCGGCTCCGACCGCCTCCGGCGGGTGATCAACAAGACGGTGACCAACGCCGAAATCCTCGCGGCGGCCGAGCTGATCTTCGCCAGCGGCATCGAGAACCTGAAGCTCTACTTCATGATCGGCCTGCCGACCGAAACCGACGAAGACCTGGTCGCCATCCGCGACCTGACGCTCCAGCTTAAAGAGCTGATGCTCGCCCATGGCCGCGGCCGCGGCCATCTGGGGCGGATCATCGGCAGCGTCAACCCGCTCATCCCGAAGCCCGGTACCGCCTACCAGTGGCTGCCGATGGAAGACGACGCCTCGGTTGACCGGAAGATCAAGCGCCTGCGCTCGCTGACCGCGGGTATCGAGAACGTGTTCTTCAACATCAAGTCGGAGCGCCACTCCTTCTACCAGGCGCTGCTGTCGCTCGGCGATCGGCGCGTCGCGCCCGCCATCGAGGCGGCGGAGCGCAACGGCGGCAACTGGCGCGCGGCGGTGGCCGATTCGGGCGTGGACGCCGACTTCTTCGTCTTCCGCGATCGATCGCATGACGAGGTCCTGCCGTGGGACATCATTGACGGCGGCATGAAGAGCACGTTCTTCAGGAACGAGTTCGAGAAGTCGCTCAATGCCGAATGGACGCTGCCGCCCAAGCGGCAGAAGGAGAATGCACTCCTTCTTCCGGTTCTCCAGTAGCCGCATCCTCATAGCGGCTGGTACGGGCGCCCTGCTCGTGCTGATCGTCATTTTCGTCACCGGCGGCTTCGTCATCGAGGCCGGCCCGCTTTACTTTTCCGCGCGCCGCATCACCGGCCCGCTTCTCCTCGCCATCGCCGCATGGAGCGCCGCCGCACTGCAGGGGCGAGCCGCGCTGGCGGCATCGGCGGCCTCAATGTCCGGCTTCCTCGAGACCCACGCCGTCGCGCTCGCCCTGGTCATCGCGGCCTCGGCCGCGGGCGCCGGCGTTGCCTTCGGCACCTATTCGGCCTCGGGCTCGGACGCGTCCGGCTACGTGAGCCAGGCTGAGCTCCTCGCGTCGGCGCGCATCATCCAGGACGAACCGCTCGCGCGCCAGGGCGACTGGCGCGAAGGCACGCGGACGTTTGCGCCGCTTGGCTACCGGCCGGGGCAGCGCCGTGGCGAGCTCGTTCCCAGCTATCCCTCAGGCCTTCCTCTCACGATGGCGGCGGCACGGAAGGTCGGTGGCGAGCTCGGCCCCTACATGGTCTCGCCCCTGCTCGGCGCGCTGGCCGTGTTCTCCACCTACCTGCTGGGGGCGAAGCTGAACTCCCGCCTCGCCGGCGCGATCGCCGCCGCCCTCCTCGCCACCAGCCCGATTTTTCTCCTCCACGTCGTCCAGCCGATGAGCGACGTTCCCGTCACCGCCTGGTGGACGCTCGCCATCGTCCTGGCCCTGTCGCCTGCTCGGCCGTCAGCCCTCGCCGCCGGCGTGGTTGCGGGCATCGCCCTCATCACCCGCCCGAACCTGCTCCCCCTCATCGTCGCGCCAGCCCTGGCGGCGAGCGGGTTGTTGCGAAGTGAGGCCACAAGCCGAACGCTGAGCGCCCATCGCCTCGCCTGGTTCCTCGCAGGCACAGCACCAGCGGTCGCCGCGCAGTTGTTCCTGCAGTGGCACCTCTATGGCAACCCGTTGGCGTCGGGCTACGGCCCCGTGAGCGACTTCTTCTCGATGGCCAGCATCTGGCCGAACCTTCGCGGGTACGCAACGCGGCTTCTCGCTGGAGAAGCTCCTGCTTTGTGGCTGGCGGCAGCGTCGCTCCTGGCCATCGCATGCTTTCGTCACCGTGCAGCCGCGCGCGGATTGTCGGCCGGGGCGTCGATCGGGCTCGTCGTCTGGGCAGCCGTGCTGGTCTGCTATCTCCCTTACGTCGTCTACCCCGAGTGGTCGTACCTCCGATTTTTTCTTCCGGCCCTGCCGGTCACGTTTGTCCTGGTGGCATCGGTGCTGATTGCCGCCACGACCGTGCTCCCCGCGCCAGCTCGCGGCACCGTGCTTCTCACGCTTGTCGTCACCGCGTGCTCGCTGAACGTCGTTCACGCGAATCGCGAACAGGCGTTCAATATGCGCCGCTATGACGCCCGGTACCGGAGCGCCGGCCGGTACCTCGACGCCGTGCTGCCCGACAACGCCGTGGTGCTGGCGGTGCAGGAGAGTGGCAGCGTGCGCTACTACGCGCGGGTGCCGATCGTCCGCTGGGACATGCTCGGGTCGGATCTCGACGGTACCGTCGCCGCGCTGCGCGCCCTCGGCCGGCATCCCGTCTTCCTCGTCGAAGACTGGGAGAAGCCCGAGTTCGCGTCGCGGTTCAAGACGTCGCCGATGGCGACGCTCGACTGGCCGCCTCGGGCCGACATCGGCGACGAGACGAGAGCGCTGCTGTTCGATCCCGCGGACCGCGGCCGGGCCGGCGGCGTCCCAGACCGAATCCACTAGAACGCCTTCCATGTGTACGTAGTGTCCGCCTTCAGGCGGACCGCGTCAGTCCGGCTAAAGCCGGACACTACGTGCTGATGAAAAACGTTCTAGCTAGCTGGCAACGGCAGCGTTTTCCTCATATTCCGCGTAGCTATTGAGGATCAGTTCCCGGACCCGGTCCTGCGCCGTGGCGTCGCCTACGGGCCGCAGGAGCGCAAAGCTCCGGCGCTCACCGTTGACCGAATACTGGCGCGCAGGGAACGTGACGTTTCGGCCGCCTCCCGTGCGCCGCTCCCATACGCCGAAGCCGATCAGCTTCAATCCGTCGAGCGCACCATCGGTGAAATGCAGTTCCGCGTCGGCCAGCTTGCCGGGCGGGTTGTTCTTGTCGTTCGGTGTAATTTTGACGATCACGGCGTCCTCCGCTGTCTTGCCGCGCCGAAGCTCGGTTGCGAGCAAAGACGGGTTGCCCGTGAGGGACGCAAGCGATACGCCGTGGCGGGACGCAAGATGGTGTCTGGCTAAAGGACTGAGCAGGGGAGGGTTGGCGACGGGCGCGAGATCCGTGCCCGCGCGCGGTGCGGCGGCGTGTAAACTTGAGTTACCAGGCGCGTAACAGGACTCTATGAGCAGATGTCGGCCATCAACTGACATGACGCCCAGAAGCCTGTGGATGCAGAATTCGATCCCATCACCGATACTCTCTCCTGCGCATGCGATCGAACGACGCGTCCACAAACCCCGACGCCGAGGTAGAGCCCTCCCGCCGTCCATCGTCGACGGAACCGATCCAATCCGACGGGATTCTCCAGGCGCCGCTCGATCTCGTTGAAAGCCGCTTCGCCGAATGCCAGGAAGCCGCTCACATCGGCAGTTGGGAATGGGATTTTGCGGAGAACACCGAGTGGTGGTCTGACGAGCTGTTCCGAATCTGCGGTTATGAACCGCGCTCATTCAGACCCACGTTCGAGTCATTTTCAGCACTGCTTCATCACGAGGACGTAGACTTCGTATTGGCGGCCATTTCGAAGGGGTCCGCCGATCGTCAACCATTCGAATTCGAACATCGCATCGTCCGACCCGACGGCGAAGTTCGTACGCTTCATGCCCGCTGTCGCGTCTCGGTGGACGCGGCCGGCGCGGTGGCCCGAATGGTCGGAACGGCCCAGGACATCACCGAGCGGAAGACCGCCGAGGAGGTCCTCAGGCGCAGCGAACAGCGGTTACAGACGATCATCGACGCCGAACCCGCATGCGTGAAGCTCGTCTCGCCTGAAGGGTTGCTTCTCCATATGAACCGCGCCGGCCTGGACATGCTCGGCGCCGAGGGTCTGCCGCAACTGGTGGGCCACGCGGTGACTGACCTGGTGCACCCGGGCGACCGCGAGGCGTTTGTCGCCCTCCATCGCTCGGCGAGCAGGGGCCAGCCTGGTCGGTGCGAGTTCAGGATGGTGGGCCTGGATGGACGCGAACGGTGGATGGACTCGCACGCGGTGCCGTTCGATGCCCGTTCCGCCTCCCATCCTTCAGCCGTCCTCAGCGTGACGAGCGACGTCACCGAACGCAAGAATCTCGAGGCGCAGCTCCGTCAATCACAACGGCTCGAAGCCGTGGGCCGGCTGGCCGGCGGCGTGGCGCACGATTTCAACAACCTGCTCACGGCGATCCTTGGCTTCTCCGATGTGGCCTCGGCGCAGCTCGGCGAACATCCTGCGCAAAGGGATCTCGACGAAATCCGCAACGCCGGCGAACGGGCGGTGCTGCTGATTCAACAGCTCCTGGCGTTCAGCCGGAAGCAGATTCTCAAGCCGCGCGTACTGGACATCAACGCATCGATCGAACGGCTCGTCATGCTCCTTCCGAGGATTATCGGGGAGGACATCACCGTTTCGGTGGAGCTCGAACAGAAGTTGATGCACGTGCGGGTCGACGCGACGCAACTGGATCAGGTGCTGCTGAACCTCGCGGTGAACGCGAGGGATGCGATGCCGAACGGCGGATCCCTGCGGATCGCCACGTCGAACATCGTGCTGGCCAGGCCTCCTATCACACAGCCCTGCAAGTTCGAGCCGGGTCCGTTCGTGGCGCTGAAGGTGACCGACACAGGCGTAGGCATGGATGCGGAGACTCGCGCATCGGTGTTCGAACCGTTCTTCACGACGAAGGAGACGGGAACCGGACTCGGCCTGGCGACGGCGTACGGGATCGTCAAGCAGAGTCGCGGCTTTGTCACCGTTGACAGCGAGCCGGGACAGGGCACGACGTTCACCATCTATCTGCCCGCGACGCTGCAACTCGCCGACGAACCCTTGCCGGTCCCGAATGCCGCCGCATCGGGCGGGACGGAGACCATCCTGGTCGTCGAGGACGCCGATGGCGTGCGGCAACTGGTCTGCCGGTCATTGACGGCACTGGGCTATGCGGTGCTCACCGCAAGCGGTGCGGAAGAAGCGCTGCAGGTGGTCTCGACCGGCGCACACATCGACCTGCTGCTCACCGACGTCGTCATGCCAAAAGTGAGCGGCGTAGAGCTCGCACAGCAATTCAGACGCTCTCACCCGCTCACCCCGGTGCTCTATATGTCGGGCTATGACGACATTCGCCGTCGCGGTCTGGCGAAAGATCAGCAGCTCACGCTGCTGCAAAAGCCGTTCACCGCGGAGCAACTGCGTCAATTCGTCAGAGAAGCGCTGGATAGGCGGGAGGGCTAGGCGCGCACCAGCAGCACGTGGGCGATCGCGAGCTCGCGCGAGTGCGACAGCGTCAGGAGGGATCCTGTCGCCCCCATTTCGGCAAAGCGGGCGGCGGCCCCTCCGTGAAATCGCAGTTGCGGCGGGCCGCCGTGGCGAACCACCTCGATCCCGCGCCAGTACACGCCGCGCGAATGGCCCGTGCCGAGCGCCTTCATCGCCGCTTCCTTTGCGGCAAACCGCGCCGCGAACGACGAGGCGAAGTCGCGCTTGCGCCGGCAGTACTCGATTTCTCCCTCGGTGAAGATGCGAAGAACGAACCTGTCGCCATAGCGCTCGATCGCCAGGGCGATTCGCTCGATCTCGGTCGCGTCGAGCCCCGACCCTATAATGTCCATCGTCCACAATCGTACATGACGCTTCCGCCGCTCCCCGATTCCTTCCACTGGACGAATGAGACCTGGGGACCCGCCTTGCGCTGCGTGCCGCTCGGCGCCCTCGCTCCTCACCTGTTCACGACGCGTGGCCTCGAGTTGTCGGCCGTCACCGACTGGTGGCGCCTGGCGGATACGCTTGGCGTCCGGCGGATCCTCACCTTGACGCAGATCCATGGCCGCAACGTCGTCGTGGTGCGGCGCGGGGAGTCCACTCCCCGCGGAAAGCCGGAGGCGGACATTCTCGTGTCGAACGATCCCGAGGTGGCCATTGCCGTTCGCGCGGCCGACTGCGTCCCGTTGCTGCTGGCCGACTCGAAGACCGGGGCGGTCGCGGCCGTCCATGCCGGCTGGCGGGGAACCGCCGCGGGCGCGGCGACGGCGGCGGTCGATGCGCTGGGACGTGAGTTCGCCTCGCGGCCCGAGGACCTGGTTGCGGCAATCGGTCCAAGCATCTGCGCGACCTGTTACGAAGTCGGAAGCGAGCTCGTGGACGCATTTGCGGCCGCCGGTCACGCCCGGCATCTCATCGATCGGTGGTTCGTAACCACGCCGCCTGCGCATGGACGCAGGGAAGTCCCACCGTTACGTCTCGATGTCGCAGCCGCGAATCGCGACCAGTTGCTGCTGGCGGGCGTCGCGGAAGAACACATCCACATGTCGGGGTTGTGCACAGCCATGCACCTGGATGTGTTGGCGTCGTACCGGAAGGAAAAAAATCTCGCGGGACGGCTGGCGGGCGTCATTCGCGCACGGTCCGCCTGAAGGCTGCCTGAAGGCGGACACTACGGACGGTCGTTATGTGCGGGCAGCGGCGGCGTCCATCGCCTCGTTGGCGAGGCGGTCGGCTTCCTTGTTGAGTTCTCGGCGGACGTGCTCGAAGGTGACGCGTCCGATTCGCTTCGTGAGGCTCCGCGCCTCTTCGTGAAGCGGCTGCAGCCCCGGATGTTTCACGCGGTAGGCGCCGTCCATCTGCTTCACGAGAAGCAATGAGTCCGATCGGACGTGCAGGCGGCTGACACCGTTCTGTGCGGCCCACCCGAGCGCCGCGAGCAGGCCGCGGTACTCGGCGACGTTGTTGGTCGCCGTGGCCAGCGACTCCTTCAACTCGACGACGGAGCCGTCCTCGCGCTCGATGCGGACACCGTAACCCGCCGGTCCGGGGTTGCCACGCGAGCCGCCGTCAACGTTGGCGGTTGCGGCGCCGCCGGCTGCGGCTCCAAAGAGCGAGGGCTGCATCACCCTTCGACTTCGCTCAGGGCGGGCCCTTTGACGGCGCTCAAGGCCGGTCCTTTGACTACGCTCGGGGTCATGAAGACCGGTGCGTGACCGCCTGTTCGACAGGAGGCGGCGGGGGCAGGTAGTACATGATCCGCTGGCAGCTGTCGCACTGGATGATGGTGTCGTTCTGGCGGATCTGCTGGAAGACGTGCGGGCGAAGCCGCACGTGGCAGGCGGTGCAGAGTCCGTCGTAGGTCGCCCTCGACAGCGCGACGCCCTTGCGGACCTTCGCGACCTGCTCGAAGCGTGCGATCAGGTTCGGATCGGTCTGAGCGACCAGCGCCGCGCGCTTCTCCGAGGCCTCTTTCAGCGAGGTCTCCACCGACGACAGTTCCTCGGTGAGCGTCTTCTTCTCGGCCTCGATCGCCTTTTTCTGCGCGGCCAGCGTGGATTCCGCCTGCTTGACTTCCGCCGCCACGCCGTCGGCCTCCATCATCCGCTCGAGGATCTTTTCCTCGACGACGCCGAGATCGCGCTGCGCCGCCTCGATCTCGTGCTGCATCGCCGTGTATTCGCGGTTCGTTTTGACTGCGGAGAGCTGTTCTTTGAACTTGGTGAGGCGGCCCTGGAAGACGGCGGCCTCTTTCTCGAAGTCGCGGCGGGAGTCCTGGCTGGTCTTGAGGCGATTTGTTGCGGCGTCGAGCGCCTGCGTCGCCTCGCTCAGCCGGGCTTCGGCATCCGCGAGGCGTTGTGGATGCGCGGCGATCTCCCGCCGCGCCTCGTCGATGGTCGAGTCCAGTTGCTGCAGTCTGATCAGGCGCTCGAGGTCGGGAGTCATGAAGTCAATAAAGGCGCCTTGCGTCGCTGAGTGGGCCCGCCAGGATTCGAACCTGGGACCAACCGATTATGAGCCGGCCGCTCTAACCGCTGAGCTACGGGCCCGCAAAAGAACCAGTGCACGATGCACTGTGCACGGTGCACCGTGCCGTGCAGCGGGCGAGTGCACCGTGCACGTGCACCCGCACCGTGCACATGCACCCTGCACGATGAACTACGTGCGTCCTTCCAAAAACGCTTTGAGCTTACGCGAACGCGACGGGTGGCGCAGCTTCCGCAGCGCCTTCGCCTCGATCTGCCGGATCCGCTCGCGGGTGACGGCGAAGTTCTGCCCCACCTCTTCAAGCGTGTGCTCGCTGCCGTCGCCGACGCCGAACCGCATCTTGATCACCTTCTCCTCGCGCGGCGTCAGCGTCTTCAGCACCGCCTCGGTCTGTTCCTTGAGGTTCAGGTTTATCACGGCTTCGGCCGGCGACACGATGTTGCGATCTTCGATGAAGTCGCCCAGATGCGAATCTTCCTCTTCGCCGATCGGCGTTTCCAGCGAAATCGGCTCCTGCGCGATTTTGAGCACCTTGCGGACCTTGGCCACCGGGATGTCCATCCGCTTGGCGATTTCCTCGGAGGTCGGCTCGCGGCCAAGCTCCTGCACCAGCGCGCGCGAGGTGCGAATCAGCTTGTTGATCGTCTCGATCATGTGGACCGGGATGCGGATCGTGCGCGCCTGGTCGGCAATCGCGCGGGTGATCGCCTGGCGGATCCACCACGTCGCGTAGGTCGAGAACTTGTAGCCGCGGCGGTACTCGAACTTGTCGACCGCCTTCATCAGGCCGATGTTGCCTTCCTGGATCAGGTCG
>CANIBQ010000031.1 GCA_947465645.1 Acidobacteriota bacterium
AAATCACCGTGGCCGCGGCTGCGTCCGCGCGATCGAGCGACCCGGCGTCGGCCGTCACCGTCACCGATTCGGCGACGCCCGCCACGGAGAGCTCCATCGAGAGGCGTTCGGTCTCTCCAACTGAGAGCACGATGCCGTCGTAGTGCATGGCCGCGAAGCCCGGGAGGGTGGCGTCCACCACATACGATCCGACCGGCATCGCGGCGAGCGTGAACCGCCCCGCGGCGTCGGTCACCGCCGCCCTCACGGCCGCGGTGTCGAGGTTGCGCGCCACGACGGCAACGTTCGGGGCGGGATCGCCGCCAGGATCCACGACGATGCCGGCAATCGCGGCGCTGCCGGATTCAGACTGAGCGAACACCGCGCCGTGTGAGAGCAGAAGCAGCAGGCACACGATCAACGGACGAGCGTTTGGCATGCCGCGAGTATAGAAATCCGACGCGACACCAACGTGACGAAACCGTCTCGTCCGTGTAACAAGATCGCGGCGCTACAGACGCAGGTCGACGAGATCGGCGCGGCCCTGCCGTCAGGCAGCCCAGGACCCGTTGCGAAAGAGCGTCAGCGCTACGTCCACGTTACTGCGCAGCGCTTTCTTGATGGCAGGCCAGTTCTTCTCGCTTCGCAGGAGCGTTTTCCACGAATAGAGATGCTTCGCCTTGTGAAAGTCGCTGTTGGCGATATAGGGGAAGTGCTTGAGGCTGGTCACCGAGAAGAGATCGTCGCGATTGGCGGCTTCCCAGAGGTCCACCAGATCCGACAGATGGTCCCGGTGTTCCCAGAGATAGCAGGTGCTGATTTCGAGGCGCCTCGGCGCCCGCGTGTGATGCGGATGGCAGGCAATGCTCAAGGCCCCCTGACGCCGGATCTCCAGAAGGATGTCCCGCGCCGCCTGATCCGCGCTGATGTACTTCTTGATGTCGAGCGCGATGATGTGGGAGTTCTTCTTGCCCCGAAGCCGGTTCTGCGTCACCTCCGCCCCGGCGACGACCAGCATCCCGTACTGCGTCAGCGCGCGCTCGGCTTCCTGCTTGATGTCCGCGAGGTACGCCGCGAAGTCGTCCTCGCGGACGCCGAACCGCCGGCGGCCCAGGGTGGCCAGCCGCCCAGCCCGTGCCAGCCAGTCACTGTCCATGAGGATGTGGTCGGTGATCGCGATGACGTCGAACTTCCCCGTCTTGCCGTAGAGATCGACGACCTCGGCGATGCCAAGCTGGCCGTCGCTCCAGCGCGTGTGGATGTGGAAGTCGCAGAGCAGGTACGGTTCGTATCCAGGCATCAGGTTCTCACATCCACGTGGGTGCGATCCTTAGGCGTGTGGTGTAGCAGCTCTGACGTGAAATTCCTGACGTAGAGGCGAAACACCGCGCCCTTCCCCATAGCGCGATAGCGTCTGGCGGAGGTATACAGGTAGCAGTCGTGCACGAGCGTCACCTTGCCCACCCCGTGCAGCCGGCGCCCGACGTTGGTGTCTTCGCCGTGAAACTCGATCGAGGTATCGAAGCCGCCAATCACCTCGAGCGCGGCGCGGCGGACGGCGAAGTTGCCGCCATAGAAGATCGTCCCGATCCGCAGGATGTACTTGACGAGCACCTGCGTGGCCGGCGCCAGCGTGAAGTCGTAGGCGCGGATCAGCAGGCGGCCCCACCAGTCCCAGTCGTAAAACCGGTACGGCCCTGACAATGCGAGCAGGTGCGGGTCCGCGAGAAACCGGCGCTCGATGCGTTCGAGCCACGTGAGCGGCGCCCGGCAATCTGCGTCCAGATAGACGAGCAAGTCGCCTTCCGCCATCAGCCGCCCCGTCTCCCGGGCGACCGTCAGCCCCTTCCGCGGCTCGTCGATCACGCGCACACCCGGCACCTGCCCGGCCACCTCGCCGGTGGCGTCGCTGCTGGCGTTATTGATCACGATGATCTCGTCGGGGACCCGAGACTGGGCGAGGAGCGAATAGAGGCAGGCTGGCAGATACTCCGCTTCGTTATGGGCGCAGACGATGACGCTTATTCGAAGCGTCATCGCTGCACCGTCTGCTCCTGCCGTGGTATACCCACGCGCATGAACCACACGATAGAGGACGGTTGTGACGCCGGGATCTCGGTCGTGCGACGAACCGGTTAATTAGCGTGGTAACGCGCTTTTAACCGCCGCGTGACTGTCAGGACACGCGCGTTGACTAGTGTGGGGTCATGCTCAGAACCCGCGCGCTCGTAGTCGAAGACGAACCTGACATCGCCGGCCTCATCAAGCACGCGCTCGAGCGCGGAGGCGACATCCAGGTGGAGATCGCAGCGGCCGGCGACGCCGCCCTCAAGTCGGTGGCCGAGATGCCGCCCGATCTCGTCATCCTCGATCTGAATCTCCCGGTCGTGAACGGATTCGAGGTCTGCCGCATCCTGCGCATGCGCCCGGCGACGCAACGCATCCCGATCATCATCCTCACCGCGCGCTCCAGCGAATCCGATCGCGTCGTCGGCCTCGAGTCGGGTGCCGATGACTACATCACGAAGCCATTCAGCATGCGGGAGCTCGCCGCGCGGGTGCAGGCCGTCCTGCGGCGCGGGCCGGGGACGCCTGCGCCCGGAGCGCCGGCATCCGCGATCTACCGGGGCACGCAACTGGTCATCGACTTCGAGGCGATCTCGGTGCTGGTGGACGACCGTTCAACCCGCCTCACGCGCCGTGAGTTCGAGCTGCTTCAGTTCCTGGTGCACAACCGCAACCGCGTCGTGTCGCGCGATCGCCTGCTGGAGAAGGTGTGGGGATACGAACGCGAGGTGGAAACCCGATCGATTGACGTGCACGTGGGGCGCCTGCGGGCCAAGCTCGGTCCCGCCGCCAGACAGATCGAGACCGTCGTGGGCCTGGGCTATCGGTTCGTCGACTAGGCCCGACGCGATTAGAGCGTTCTAATCAGCCTCGACCCACCCGCTCCGCAGCAGCGACTGCGCCTGGAGCGAAAAGGACAGGCTCGCCCGCTCGACGCGGTGCCAATCGTGATAGACGACGCGGCGCACGACGCGGCTGTCCTGCTCCTCGCGTACGTCCCATCCGGCGGATGGCAAGTGGGTAATCGTGAAGCGCCTGATGGTCGAGGCCTTGCGAAGAATCCGTGCGTACATGACATCCGATCGTTACCTGATCCCCGTGCCCTAAAGGTGTAAATATTGTGTAACGGCCAGCCCAGGTGTAACGCAGTATTAACGTCGGCGTTACGGTTCTGAAACTGCGGGCAGATACCGTAAAGCTAAGTGATAGCGTCTCCTACGGCGTCTCAGCGGCGTGTGCTCGTGGTGGAAGATGAGCCCGATGTCGCCAATCTCATCCGGCACACCCTCGAACAGACGCCGGATCTTCGCGTCGAGCTCGTCGCCAGCGGTGATGCCGCCCTGAAGGCGGCGGCCGAACGCCCCCCCGATCTCGTGATCCTGGACCTGAACCTTCCGGTCTTGAGCGGGATCGAGGTGTGCCGCATCCTGCGGATGCGGCCAGGCACGGAGCGCGTCCCGATCATCATGCTGACCGCGCGCGCCACCGAGAACGACCGGGTCATCGGCCTGGACGTCGGTGCCGACGACTACATGTCGAAGCCGTTCAGCCCGCGCGAGCTGGCCGCGCGAGTGAGAGCGGTGCTGCGCCGGGGACCGGCCAACAGCGATGAGCGGCCCGGGCCGCTCGTCTACAAGGGCGAGCGGCTTCACGCCGACTTCGACGCCGTGTCCGTCACGGTCGACGGCGCGCCCGTGCGCCTGACGCGCCGCGAGTTCGATCTGCTCCGGCACCTCATCGATCACCGCAACCGGGTACAGTCGCGCGATCGTCTACTGGAACGTGTGTGGGGATACGATGCCGCCGCCGAGACCCGGGCAGTGGACGTCCACATCGGCCGCCTCCGCGCCAAGCTTGGCGTCGCCGGCCGGCAGATCGAGACCGTCGTCGGCCTCGGCTATCGGTTCATCGAGTAGGGCTCGGGGCTTTAGGCTCGGGGCTTTAGGCTCTCGGCTCTCAGTGCTCCGAGCAGCAGGACCGTTTGCTTTCCGAACGCTCGAGCGTATCTTCGCCGTCCTTACGGCATCGCACTTGCGTTGGGTTGATGCGGGGGTATTCGATGAGGGTTGAAGAGCGGCGAAACATTCCGGCACGTGCGGTAGTCGTGCAGCGCGTCATCAACGGGATCGTGCAGAACCCCAGTGTGACGCTGACGGTCGATACCCTCCAGGCGTGGCTGGATGTCCCTTTGGAAGCTGCCGATCGGATCCTTCAGCGACTGGCCTCATCCGGCCTGGTGCGCGAGGTCCAGAAGGGCGTCTGGGCGCGCGGCACGTGGCCTGGATCCCAGCGGGATTGGTACTAAATCGAGGCCTTGGCGACCACTATTGCGTAAGTGGTCACCCCACTCAGCTCGAGCGTACGCGTCTTACCGATGAGCCCCGGCAAACACCGTCAACGCCGCCACACCGTCCACCGCGCCAGAATGCGCCGGCACGATGGCCTTTACGTCTGCACCATCGGCCACGAGCCGCTGCTCGAGGCGCACCAGCGACGCCCGGTTCTCCGGCTGGCTGTCGGTGAATATCCAGGGCGCTCCCTGGAGTGAGCCGTCGCTCGTGACGTCTCCGGAATCCCCGATCAGCAACACCCCGTTTACCAGGTAGGCGGCGCTGCCGGCGGTGTGCCCCGGCACCGCGTACACGCGGACCGGCGTCGAGCCGACGGTCACCACGTCGCCGTCATGCAGGGCGCGGCTCACCGTGATCCCGGTCGGGCTCACCGGAAACAGGCGAGTGACCGGACCGTTCGAGCCGGCCCGCCCTTCCACCAGCGCGACGTCGGGCTCGAGCGCCATCACTTGCGCATTGGGAAAAAGATGGGCGGCTCCGGTGTGGTCGGGATGACCGTGTGTGAGAAAGATCGTCGACACCGCCTCGGGTCCGATGCCGCGGCGGGTCAGCTCGGCGAGCACCGCGGTGCCGGCCTTATCGTTTCCGGCGTCAATCAGCACGACCTGGCGGCTGTCGATCGGCACGACGGAGAAGCTCGTGAAGCCGTCCGCAACGACGCGGATGCCATTGACCTCCTGTCCGTCCACGACGGCCCGGCGTCCCATGAAGGTGACCGCGACGAGCGTGCCGACCCCCACCACGATGAGCAGGACGATGAGTCCAACGATCTTCAGGATGCGTTTCATCTCGGGATTATGGCTCAAACGTCGAGCTCCGCAGCCAGCGGAAAATGGTCCGACTTCCTGAAATGCCACGAGGTCGGGCGACGTATGCTTGATCACGGCCGCGAGCTTGGCCTCGCGTCCGGCACCTGCAATGACTGCTTCATGATTCCGGCCTTCCATCGAACGATACGAATCGTCGCCGCGCCTGCCGCCGCGGCGCTGCTCTTCACGCTGCCGGTGTCACTCGACGGGCAGAGCGGCACGGTGGCGACGCGCCAGCCCCGCATGGAGCTGGTCTCGGCGCAGAGGCTCCAACTGACAGGCGAGGTCGACAGCAACAGTCCCGCCATCTGGGACCGCGTCAACGGACGGCTCACCCTCTTCGTGATGACCTCGATGTCCGGCATGCCGAGCCTCGCCTCCGGGCGCGAGCTGACCACGCTGGGCAAGGCCAGCCCGGCCGCGATCGAGCCGTGGCCCGGCGGCGGCATCTGGATGGAAGCCGTTGTCACCGACGAGGACGGCACGTGGTACGGCTATTACCATAACGAGAATCCCGCGCGGGTCTGCGGAAGCGAGCAGAAGGTCATTCCACGCGTGGGCGCTGCCCGCTCGGCCGATCGCGGCCGGACCTGGCAACCGCTCGGCGTGATCCTCGAGGCGCCGCCGCGCACCTACGACTGCACCACCACGAACAAGTATTTCGTGGGCGGGGTCGGGGACTTCAGCGTGCAGCGCAGTCGCGACTCCCAGGACCTGTACTTCTTCTACTCCACGTACCTGCGCAGCGAGCGGCTGCAGGGCGTGGCGGTGGCGCGACTCGCGTGGGCGGACCGCGACGATCCGCCCGGCAAGATGATGCTCTGGCGCGACGGCGTCTGGGTCCCCGTGAGCGCCTTGAGCTCGGCCAACGGCATGCAACGGTTCGTCTATCCCGCGGCCGGGCCGATTTTTCCGGCGAGAGACTCGTGGCATGACGAGGATCTGGTCGTGGACGCTTTCTGGGGCCCGTCGGTCCACTGGAACACGCATCTGCTGCAGTACGTGATGCTGCTCAATCGTGCGAAAGACGACAATTTTGCCCAGGAGGGCATCTACGTCTCCTTCGCCACCGACATCAACGACCCCCGCTTCTGGTCGGCGCCGGTCAAGGTGCTGAATGGGGGCAAATGGTATCCCCAGGTCATCGGCATGCAGGACGGGTCTGGCAGCGACAAGGTCGCGGGTGAATGGCCGCGTTTTTTCATGTCCGGGTCGTCGCAGCATCTCGCGCACTTCGTCAAATGACAGTTTTTGTGTAAGCTCAACGCGATGCCTTTCATCATCACCGACCCCTGTATCGGCACTAAGGACTCCGCGTGCGTCGACGTTTGCCCGGTGGACTGCATCCACCCGCGCAAGGACGAGCCCGAGTTTGCCACCACGACGATGCTCTATATCCATCCGGAGGAGTGCATCGACTGCGGCGCCTGCGTGCCGGCCTGCCCCGTCACGGCAATTTACGATAGTCCCGAATCGGTACCGGCCAGCCAGAAGGAGCTCGTGGAAGCCAACGCGGTCTACCGTGCGGGCGACTCGGCGGCTGTGGCAGCGGCCGAGGCGATCGTCCAGAAGCACGTGCAGGCACACGCCGATCTGATGGCGGTGCCGCCAGCCGAGCGCGCCGTCGCGCACGCTCAGTAGTACAACAGGGCCCGTGGGCCTCGGGCCGTGACGCCCGGGATAAACGCATGGCGCGAGGCTGGGAGAGCAAGGCGATCGAGGCGCAGCAGGAAGCTGCCGCCTCCAACACACCGGCGCCGGCGCCGCTGAGCGCAGGCGACGCCGCGCGACGCGCGGAACGCATGACGCTGCAACTGGCGCGGGCACGGGCACAGGCCGATCTTCAGACGGCGTGCGCGTCAGCCCATCGCGCGATGCTCGAGCAGGCGATTGCGGACCTGGACAAGAAGATCTCGGCGCTGACCTGACCCGCCTACGCCAAGGCTTCGGCGCGGCAGGCTTAGACTCGCATCAGGACCGCCCGCGTGGGACGGCCTGTCGCCGAGGCGATCGCGGCGGCGTAAATCTGAATCTGCCGGCGATACCGATCGAGGGCACCTTCGAGCTCACGGTCGGTCTTGAAGTCCACCACCACCATCTCCGCGCCGCTCGCGTAGGCCAGATCGACCGTGCCCTCCACCAGCGCTCCGCCGTCCAGTCGCCACGTCATCGGCATTTCGCGATAACAGGCGCCATCCCGCTGCGCGTCGGCGGCGGCCACGATCACCGGATGCGACAGCACGCGGGCGACGAGCTCTCGCGCCGCGGCCACCTCGGCGGGCTCGGCACCGAGCACGCGTCCATGCGCGTCGGCCAGCCTGGCAAGCAGCTCGCCGTTCGACGCGGCAAGCGGCACGTCAGCCAGCAGCGCGTGAACCAGCGAACCAAACCGCGCGCCTCCAGGGCGTCCGGCCGCGCCCGCCACGGTTTCCACCGTCACCTCGATCGAGTCACCGGGCATCGCCTCGCCGCCCGCCGCCGCCTCGGTGGCGGTCAGGATCCTGATTGACGGAATGGATGCGGCCGTCACCGCCGCATCCCGCGAGGCGCGCCACGAGCGGTACGTCTCGAGGTGCTCCTTGAGGAGCGCCGGCGCCACGTCCTTTACGATCAGGTCGTCGCGGCGCAAACCGAAGGACGCTTCGGCGCCGAGCGACAGCACGCCCGGCTCGGGTGACCACCAGACGACCGTGTGGCCGGTGTTCCCGGCCCCGAACTGATGCTCCCCTGGGCACACCGTCAGGCTGGTGAACGGATCGCCGTTGGGGCGCATCAGCACCGAGTCCTTGCTCCTGAATGCTGGGCAACCCCGCCCCGCCGCCTGCACGCGGCGCGCATCATCCGCGGGATACATCGCCGCATTGAGCGGCGCCACCCAACCCTCGGCGTACGGCGCGTCGCCCACCGCCGGCACGACGAGCAGATCGCGCGCCCGCGTGGCCGCCACGTAGGCCACCCGCTCCCCTTCTTTCTCCTCGCGGCGCAGCTCGGTGTCGCGGTTGTCGTTCAGGTCGTGCGGCGACCATCCCCCGAGCCGCAGCGCGCAGAGCCGCCGGTCGTTGTCGATGTGCCGCCCGGCCTCGAACGGCGTGAGCCGGGCGGTGATGTCGGCGAGGATCACCACCGGGAACTCCAGGCCCTTGGCCTTGTGCACGGTCATCAGGCGCACGCCGTCGCTCCCCTCTTCGAGGATGGGTGCCTCCGCCGCGTGGCCGCGCGACGCTTCGGCGTGCAGCGTCTCAACGAACCCGCGGAAGGACATCCCGCCGTCGAGCTCGTACTGGCGAGCGAGCTCGGCGACGTGCAGCACGTTGGCGAGCGCCTGTTCGCCGCCGGGGCGCAGGACGAGGCCGACGTGCGCTCGCGTGGCATCGAGCAGTGCCGAGATCGTGTCGGCGACGGCTCGCCGGTTTCTCTGCTTGTGCAGCGACGCGATGAGCGCAAGCGCCTCGCGGACGGGTGACAGGTGCGACGACAGCGTCGCGGGCACGCGGAACGGGTGAAAGCGGCCCCCGAGGTGGCGGTACTCGAGCAGCTCCTCGTCGCCGATGCCGAACAGCGCACCGCGCAGCGTGGCAAAGACCGACAACTGGTCGTCTGGCCACTCGACGGCCATCAGCGCGGCGCGCAGCGTTTCGATCTCGTCGCGGTTGTGGAACGCCTTGCCGCCGACGAGCAGGTGCTTGACGCCGCGCGCCTCGAGCGCCTCGACGTAGCCGCGGGTGATGTCCTCGCCGTAGCTGACAAAACGGCGAAACAGGATGCAGATGTGCCGCGCCTGCAGCGGCACGCGGAGCCCCGGCTGCCGCCGCTCGGTCACCGTCCAGCCGCTGTGGTGGACGAGCCAGTCCACGTAGGCGCCCACCGCGTCCGGCAGCGACCGCTCGATCTCGCGGGCGGTCACATGGCGGTAGCCGTACGGCTCGGGCACGGGCAGCACGACGACGGATGGCTGTTCGGGATAGTCCTCACGCGACTGCTCGAGCGGCACGTAGCTGGCCTGCCGCCCTTCGACGTCGCCGTTCATCACCGGCTCGAAGGCGGCGTTCACGGCGTGCTGGATGTTCGGCACGCTGCGGAAGCTCTTGCGCAGCTCGACGCGGATCGCGCCGGCCGCGGTCAGCAAATCGCACACTTGGTTGTAGATGTGGACGTCCGCGCGGCGAAAGCGATAGATCGACTGCTTCGGATCGCCGACCACGAACAACTTTCCCGGGACGGGGACGGTGTGCTGCCAGCGCGTCTCACCGGGATCGGCTGACGCCAGCAACAGGAGGAGCTCGGCCTGCAGCGGATCCGTATCCTGGAACTCGTCCACGAAGATCCGCGTGAACCGCGCCTGGAAATGCCGCCGCACCACCGCGTCGTCGTGGACGAGGTCGCGGGCGCGCAGCAACAGATCGAGAAAATCGAGCGCGCCTTCGCGCGCCTTGAGCAGCGTGTAGCGCTCCACGCATCCCCTGAGCTCGGCGTGCAGCAACGCGGCGAGGTCGGCGTCCGCGCGAATCTGGAAGTCGTTGAGCGCTTCAATCAGCTCGTCTCGCGCCGCGAGGACCTGCGCCCGGGTCACACCCTTCCGGTACGTCGGACCGCTTCCCTTGCGCGCGCGCTTGAAATCGCGGTTGCGCCGCAGCTCGATGAACTGCGATTCGAGCGCGTCGAGGTCTGAAATGGGGTCGGGAGTCATTTTTGGAGGACTGTCCTCCAAAAATGACTCCCGACCCCATTTCAGATCGCGGCTGATGCGCCTGGCCGGCTCGGTGTCGACAAAGAGGTTGTCGCTGGCGTACGAGGGGGCCTCGGACAGGTCGGTCAGCGCGTGGACGAGCTCGATGAGCCTGGCGATCGAGCCGGCGCGATCGAAGGCCGGGCGCCTCCACGCGCCCGTGAAGTCACGCCATTCGACCAGCTCGAAGCCGGCGCGGCGCAGCCGCTCGATCGGGCCGTCCTCGTCGACGTCGCCCGGCCGGAACGAACGGCTCGCCCGCCGCAGCGACCGCCGGACCCCTTCCGGCGGATCCTCGAGCTGCTCCTGGAACCAGGCGTCGAACGCGTCCTTGAAGAGCCGTTCGGCCTGACCGCCGGTGAGGACGCGGAACAGCGGATCCACGCGTGCCTCGACGGGACGCTCGCGCAGCAGGTCGGCACAAAACCCGTGAATGGTGCTGATGTGCGCTTCTTCGAGGTGTTGCACCGCGTCTTCGAGGCGGTGTGCCACGGCGGGATCCGTTGCGTGACGGCGCTCCTGCTCGAGTTTCTGGCGCAGCCGCAGCTTCAGCTCACCGGCCGCCTTCTCCGTGAAGGTCACCGCGACGATTTCACGCACGCCCGCCCGCCCCTCGCCCAGCACCCGGACGATGCGGTTGACGAGCTCGGTGGTCTTGCCGGTGCCGGCCGCGGCCTCGACGACGAGCGTCTCGTCGACGGCATCGCGAATGAGGCGACGCGACTCGTCGTCGGTACGGAGAACCAGGGTCATGGCCGGCTCCTGATCTCGAGAAGATCGCCAAGCGGCTCCTGCGGCTTGCGTGCGACCCGCCGGCCCACGTCGGAACCGCAGACCGGCCGGAAGTCGCATCGATCGCAGGCATCTGGCGCCGGTGAGGCGGCGAGAAAGCCCCGCTCGATCGCGCGGTCGATCACGTGCAGCACCTCCATGCCCGCGGCGCGCGTGCTCTCGGTCAGCGGGATAACGTGTTCGGCGAAGCCGCCGGCCGACGTGCAGTAGAACAGCCGGCCGTGGTGCACGAGCCGCCCGAGCGCGGCCTGCACGGCAACGGCATACAGCACCGGCTGGAGGACGGCACCGCCGCCGACGACCACCTTCTCGATGCGATCGGGCTTGCGCCCGGTCTTGTGATCCGTCACACGCAGGACCTTTGTCTGCCGGTGCTCCTCGATCAGATCGACGGCGCCGCGCAGCCTGAAGCCGGGCTCGAGAGTCACCTCGTCGCGCAGGCTCGCGGCGTCGCGTTCGCCGGGCACCGACCCGAACGCGAACTCGAAGTACTTCGGCTCCCACTCCGCGCCATCACGAGCCAGATAGTGCAGCCAGGCCTGCAGGTCGCGCCGGATCGACGCAACCTCGCTCTCCCACACACGCTCGACGGCGGGCGCCAGCTCGTCGTGCTGCCGCGCGATCACCGCTTCGACCACCGCATCGAGGAGCGGCCGTGCCCCGGCAATGTTTGCGGACGTCACGGGCAGGAGGTGCCTCTCGGCCAGCGCGCGAAAGAACCGTGCCTGGATGTCGTGAAAGATGCTGCCGCGCGTCAGCGGGTCCATCCGCTGGAGCGGCTGCGGCTGGTCGAGCGGTTGGAGGCGATACATCGCCGCGAGCACGAATTGATAGGGACAGGCGCTGAAGCGCTGCAACGCCGACAGCGAATACGGACGCGCGGCGAGCCGCTGCGCGGCCAGCGCACCCTTCGTCTGCGCCGACACGCGGATCAGGCCGTCGTTCACCGACCATCGCGCCTCTCCCCTCGCCCAGCGGCCCACGACCGAACGCCGGAGGTACTCGTTGAGCTTCAGGAGGTAGTGCGCGTGGCCCCTGACCGCCGCGCGATCGGGCTCGTCGAGCAGCCGCCGCAGCACCGCCAGGTCATGCTCCTGATCGTCAATCGCATCGTCTGGACGACGCGGCGCCGGCCAGGCGAGGGTGGCACTGCCGGCATCGCGGGCATCCTCTTCGAGCGTTTCGTGATCGGGCAGCTTCCCCGTGGCCGCCCGCAGGACGTCGAGTGCGTAGAACGACGGGACACGCGCGCGCGACTCGCTCAGCTCGATGCGGGGATAGGAGACGTACAGCCTCTCGGACGCAGCGCCGGCGGCGAGCTGCAACAGCAGGCGCTCGGCGGACAGGCGCTGGCGCTGCGTGGGCAGCCGCGAATCGACCTGCCCGCGCAGGTCGTCGAGCAGCAGCGGATCTTCGCGCGGCTTCTGCGGAAACATCCGCTCCGCGAGCCCCGGCACGAATACCACGCGAAAGCGACGGCCGCGCGCCTGGTCGGGCGTGCCCACGAAGACGCGTCCAAACCGCCGGAGCGGCGGCTCCGATTGCAGCATCAGCAGCCGGTCGGCGAGCACCCGCCGCGCTTCATCCAGCTCAATCGGGCCGACCGATGACATCGGCCGGAGATCGGCCAGCACCCTCAGCACATGCGCCGGCATTCGCAACACGCGAGGCGCCAACCGCACGAAACGATCGAGCCACTCGCCCCACGTGGCTCGCGCCGGCCACGCCGCCAGCTCCTCGATGATCGGAAGCGCGAAGGTCCGCAGATGCTCGAGCTGCTCGATCGTCTGTTCGAGACCCCGCACCCGGGCGCTGTCGGCGCCGTCGAGCCGCCGGGCTTCATCCCGCTGGCGTGTCAGCTCGTTCCGCGCGCCGTCAAGGCGGCGCACCCACCGCGCCGTGTCCTGCCCGATGACGGCAGACTCGACGATCAATTTTTCCCACCGCCACGGCGCCCGCAGCGTGCCGCCGACGATCGGCTGCTCGCGCTCGACGGTCTCCGCGTCGGCGTCACGCACCTCCGCCTCGAGCTCATCGTCCACGGCATCCGGCGGCCGTCCGAATGCCTCGTCCTGCGACGCGGCCCACGTCGTGGCTCCAGGTGCCCGGTTCGGCGCGGCCGACGCCGCGCCGTAGGCCGGGTCCGGCGGAGCCGACCCGGCGGGTACCTGTCCGAGCGAGAGATACTCCGCGAATCGCGACGCCGACAGTTGTTCGGACGCGCAGGCCAGCAGCGTGAGAAACGCGCGGCCCGCCGGGTGCGGGCGCCGGGTGCCGCGGTCGAACCAGGCGCGCACATCGGCGCGCCCGAGTGCATGTTCCAGGAGGCCGAAATAGCTATGGGGCGAGCGGACGAGGATCGCCATCTCGTCGAGCGGCACGCCGCGGCGCGCTTCCTTCAGGATGCGGCGGGCGATTTCGACGCACTCGCGTCCTTCTCCCGGCGCCGAGAACAGCTCGAGCGAGCCGTCCAGCGCGCGTTCGGGCGGCTGCGCGTCCGAATCGAACAGGAAACGCCGGAGCGCGGCGAGGTCGCCGGCCGCCGTCGCCAAGGCTGCGGCGCCCAGGCCACTCCCAGACCGGCCTGCTTCAATCGTTCCGCCCATCGCCTGGAAGTGCTCGACGGCATCGGTGTCACCGTGCGGGACAGTGGCCAGCACCCTCTTCGCACCGGAGACAGCGGCTGCGATGAGCTCGCGCTCCGCGGCGTTGCGCACCGGCACGTCGAGAAAGACGAGCACATCGGCCACGGGTGCCTGCCGGACGATGGCCGCCGCCGTCCGAAACAGGCGGGCGCGATCGGCAGCCCCGACACCGTCGAAGCAGTCGTCAAACCGCTTCAGCAGTGCGGCGAGGTCCTGACCACCGAGCGGCAACGCGGCCACGCGGCGCTCGTCTATCGCCGAGAGCCGCAGCTCCTGAAGCGTACGCGCGAGCGCGCGCGGGAACCCAGGCGTGCCGGCGACGGCCCCGAAATATTCGAGCGACGTCTCACGTGTGGCGTCGAACACCGCGCGGGTCGCGACGGCTTCGGCGCCCAGCCAGGTGCTCGGCGCCACCCCTTCTGCCGCCAGCGCCACGACCGCGCTCCGCGCGGCGAATTGCGTGAGACTCAGGCGCTGGATGCCGAAGCTTGCCGGCCGCGAGAGCGCGACGGCGCGCGCGAGATCGTCAGCCGCGCCGCGCGTGGCGGCGACGATCGTGATCGGTTGATGCGCGGGACATTCGCGAATGAAGGAAGCGGCCGCATCGAGACGTGCCGCCGCGGAGTCGGCGTCGATAATGGAAAACACGGTGGTCAGTTGCCAGTTGCCGGCTGCCGGTTGCCAGCCAGTTGTCAACTACGGAATAAACCGTTTCCCTTGTCGGGTAAGCCAGTCGTCCAGCTTCTTCGTGCAGTCGCAATCCATGCACGACCAGGGCTCGGTGCCGTTCTCGTCGCGGCACTTGGTGCGGGCGTGGGCGTCCTTGATGGATTCGAAGCGGAAATATTCTTCCCAGTACGGCCGCTCCTCTTCGAGCGGCGTGGCGCAGAAGCAGCTCTCCACCCATTTCACGCGGCCGTCGGACAGCTCGCGGGCGCGGGCCATGTCGCGGAGGTACTCGCCGCCGGCCACCGAGCCGCGGCCAAGCGAGCGATTCTCAATCGCCCGGCGAAGCGCGTTCCGGCAGCCGTCTTTGAGCTTCGCAGTGACCAGATAGCGCATGGGCTAATTTCTCGATACGCGCGGCAGCGGAAGCCTCGTCCCTCCCGGCCATCGGCTCATTGTAGCGACCGCCGGTGCCAACGGCATGCCGGATGTCACGCGGCCCGGGCAGAATCTGCGTCTTCGCGGACCGTAAAGGTCCGCGCCGCATCGCAGCGTCAGGGCGCGAGCCGCTCGCGGATCCAGGTACCGTCCGCCCGCTTCCGGTACTGCAGCCGGTCGTGCAGGCGGCTCGGGCGTCCCTGCCAGAACTCGAATTCATCCGGCACGACGCGATAGCCGCCCCACCACTCGGGGCGCGGCACCTGGCCGTCGGCAAACGCCTGCCGCGCCGCTTCGTAGCGCATCTCGAGCGTCTCGCGGCTCTCGAGCACGTCGCTCTGCCACGACGCGTGGACCGCCAGCCGGCTTTCGATCGGCCGGGTCGCGAAGTAGGCGTCGGATTCCCCGCCGCTCACCTTGAGGACGGAGCCGTTGATGCGGACCTGGCGCTCGTGCGACCGCCAGAAGAACAGCAGGCTCGCCCGCAGCGTCGCCGCGATCTCGCGCCCCTTGCGGCTGTCGTAGTTGGTGAAGAAGACGAACCCGCTAGAGTCCACTCCCTTGAGCAGCACGATGCGGGCCGAGGGGCTGCCGTCGAGCGTACACGTCGCCAGCGTCATCGCCGTGGGATCGGGTTCGACCTCGCGCACCTGCTCGAACCAGAGCGAGAACTGGGCAAATGGATCGGCGTGGGACTGCCCTTCGTCGAGCGGCTCGCCCTGATACTCCCGCCGAATATCAGCGAGTGTCATCGCTCGCGGTCCGGCTGCCTTCGACTTCGCTCAGGCCAGGGAAGCCGGACACTACGTACGGACGTGAATTCCATCATCTTCAACGACGATGCGGGCAGCGCCGCCGTCTGAAAGAGATCCGAAGAGCAGCGCCTCCGACAGCGGCTTCTTGATGACCCGCTCGATCAGGCGTGCCATCGGCCGTGCGCCGAATGCGCGGTCGAAGCCTTTCACCGCCAGCCACGCACGCGCCGCCGGGTCGAGCTCGATGGTGACCTGCTTGGCCGCCACCATCGCGCGCAGCTCGTCGATCTGCTTGTCGACGACGCGCTCGATCTCGGGCGCGCCGAGCGCGTGGAAATGGACGATGGCGTCGAGGCGGTTGCGGAATTCCGGGGTGAACATGCGCTCCAGCGCACCGCGCTGCGAGCCGCCGGTGCCCGTCTCGGCAAAGCCCATGCGGCGGTCCGAGAGGTCGCGCGCCCCGGCATTGGTCGTCATGATCAGGATCACGTGACGGAAGTCGGCCTTGCGGCCGTGCGAGTCGGTCAGCGTCGCGTGATCCATCACCTGCAGCAGGATGCTGAACATGTCCGGATGCGCCTTCTCGATCTCGTCGAGCAGCAGCACCGCGTGCGGCGACTTGCGGACGGCGTCGATCAGCAGGCCCCCTTCCTCGTAGCCGACATAGCCGGGGGGCGCGCCGATCAGGCGCGACACCGCGTGCTTCTCCATGTACTCCGACATGTCGTAGCGGATGAACTCGACGCCGAGGATCCGCGCCAGTTGGCGCGCGAGCTCGGTCTTGCCGACGCCGGTCGGTCCGGCGAACAGGAAGTTGCCAATCGGCTTGTCGGGCGACCGCAGGCCCGAGCGCGAGAGCTTGATGGCCGACGCCACTTCGTCGATCGCGCTCTCCTGCCCGAAAATCACTTCTTTGAGCAGCGTGTCGAGCTTGCCGAGCGCGCGGCGGTCGTCGCTCGAGACAGCCTGCACGGGCACGCGCGCCATCTTGGCCACGACCCGCTCCACCTCTTCCGCCCCAATCGTGCCGGTGCGTCGATCGGCCGGCAGCAGTTTCTGCGCGGCGCCCGCCTCATCCAGCACGTCAATCGCCTTGTCGGGAAGATGCAGGTCCTTGAGGTGCCTGGCCGACAGCGAGACCGCGCCTTGAAGCGCTTCGTCGGAATATTTCACGCCGTGGTGCGATTCGTAGTGCGAGCGCAGGCCCTTCAGGATCTCAAGCGTCTCGTCTTCAGACGGCTCGAGGACGTCGATCTTCTGGAACCGCCGCGCCAGCGCGCGATCCTTGTCGAACGACTGCTTCACGTCGCTGAAGGTCGTGGACCCGATGCACCGCAGCGACCCGTTCGCGAGCGCGGGCTTCAGGAGGTTGCCGGCGTCCATGGCGCCGCCGGACGCGGCGCCCGCGCCGACCAGCGAATGAATCTCGTCGATGAAGAGGATGGCGTTGGGCTCTTTGCCAAGCCGCTCAAGTACCTGCTTCACACGCTCCTCGAAATCGCCGCGGTAGCGCGTACCGGCGATCAGCGAGCCGAGATCGAGCGCGTAGACCTTGGCGCCCTGCAGCACCTCGGGGACGTCGCGCTGGTAGATCCGCAGCGCCAGCCCTTCGGCCAGCGCCGTCTTGCCGACCCCGGGCTCGCCAACCAGCAGCGGGTTGTTCTTCCGGCGCCGGCAGAGCACCTGGATCATGCGCTCGAGCTCGAGCACACGGCCGATCAGCGGATCGATCTGCCCCGCCGCGGCTCGGGCGATGAGATCGGTGGCGAACGCCTCGAGAGGATCGACGGGCCGCGGTCCGGGCTCTACCTCGCCGGGCCCCGCAGGCGCAGGCATCTCCTTGCCGCCGTGCGACAGGACGCGCAGGAGCGTGAGGCGCTCGAGACCCTGATTGCGCAGGAAAAAGGCGGCGTGGCTCTGCTCTTCCTGGAGGATGAAGACCAGCAGGCTCCCGCTGTCCACCTGCTTCGCGCTCGACACCGCCGCGTGTACGACCGCCTGCTGGATCACCCGGTCGAAGCCAAGCGTCGGCTCCGGCTCGACCGATGAGGAAGGCACCGGCGTGAACGCCCGGGCCAGCACTTCCTCGAGCTGTTTCCGGAGGACGTCGACGCTCACTCCGCAGGCGGCGAGGATCCGCCGCAGTTGCGGCTCGTCGGTCATCGACAGCAGCAGGTGCTCGAGGCTCACCGTGTCGTGGCGCAGATCGGTGGCGAGGCGAAACGCCCGCTGGATCGTCTCCAGCGTCTCAGGCGCGAAGGGAACGGGGCTTTCAGGCATCTCAGGCTATGTGCTATCCAAAATTAGACCGGCCGCTCCGTTGTCGCGGCCGAAAATCGAGGTCGACCGCTTGTTGCAGGCAGCGCCTCATCAGTTGAAACTGGCCACTAACCGGGTTCCATGGTCACGAGCAGCGGGAATTCGTGTTCTTCGGCCAGTTGCCTGGTGCTCTTCATCTTCGTCTCGGCGACGTCATGTGTATAGACGCCCGCGACCCCCATGCCGGATCGGTGGACGCTCATCATGATCGAGAACGCCTCGCCCCGCGGCTTGTGGAAGATCGACTCCAGCACCCAGACGACGAAATCCTGCGTCGTGTAGTCGTCATTGTGCAGCAGGACGCGCCACATCCGCGGCTTCTCGAGCTGCTGCTCGGTGCGCGACTCGGTGATCGTGGATTCGCTGTCGAGTGTCCGTGACATCCCTATCCCCTGCCCCCTGCCCCCAGACTCCTATTGTACAAGTCAGAGTCCAACGCCCACGGGGACGGCACAGGTGGCAATTGTGCCAGCCGGCGGAGCTTTTCCACGAATTCAGCGCGGGGAATTTCCCGCGCGCCGAGCGAGGCCAGGTGGCTGGTGGCCATCTGGCAGTCGATCATCTCGAAGCCCCACCGCTCGAGCTGCCGGACCAGCGTCGTCAGCGCGACTTTCGACGCGTCGGCGCGGCGGCTGAACATCGACTCGCCGAAGAACATCCGGCCGATGGCCACGCCGTAGAGTCCGCCCACGAGGTCGCTCTCTAACCACACTTCAGCCGAATGCGCGAACCCGAGCGTCGCAAGATGGCGGTACGCCGCGACCATCTCCGCCGTGATCCACGTCCCGGCGTCGTCCACGCGCGGCTCGGCGCATCCCGCCATCACCTCGTGAAATGCGGTGTCGAGCGTGACCCGGTAACGGCGGGAGCGAATGACGCGGCGCAGGGAGCGCGAGACGCGCAGCTCGCCCGGCATCAGCACCATCCGCGGGTCCGGGCTCCACCACAGCAACGGGTCGCCTTCGCCGAACCAGGGAAAGATGCCTCGCTGATAGGCGTCGAGCAGACGCCCGGCCGACAAGTCCGCACCCGCGGCGAGCAGGCCGTTGGGATCGGCCATCGCGCCCTCGACCGGAGGAAAGGGATCCTGCGAGTCCAGCCACGGGATCATCTACGCCATCGCGATCGCGGCTGCGAGCGCCAGGAGCATGAGCGCCAGAGCGCCGCCTGCGATCATGCCGAACCGGCGGCTGCCAAGAAACAGCGCCAGCGCCAGCTTCATTCCCGTATTCGCCAGTATGCCCACGGCGATAGCCGTGGCAGCCACCTCGGGCGAGACAGCCTGCGCGACGCCCCTCGCCATCGACACCGTGAGAGCGTCGACGTCGGTGAGCCCGAGCACCGCGGCGGAGGCGATCACGCCTGATGCTCCCCACCACTCGCGAGCCACGTGTACGGCCATCAGCACCGCTTGAAAGAGAAGGGCCATCTGAAGTGCGCCGGCGAGCTGCAGCGGATTGCGCAGCGACATCCGCGGCGCCTCTTCGCCGGGCGATCGACGCGCGCCCGCCGCGGCCACGAGCACGGCCGCCAGGGCGGGCGCGATCAGATACGGCACGAGCGGAGGCAGGACCGCGGGATTGAGAATAGCGACCGCCACGACGACACGGGGATAGAGCACCGCGTTGGCGGCCACGGCGCCGAACGCGAGAGCGCGATCCATCACCATGTCGGTTCGGCTCGTTCGCGCGAACGTGAATGTCACGTTCGTCGAAGACACCATGCCGCCGAGCAACCCCGTGACGAGATAGCCATGCCCGGGACCGACGAGACGACGCGCCACATAGCCCGCAAAGCTGAGGCCCGAAAAGAACAGGACGAGCGCCCAGAGCTCACGAGGCCGTATTCCCCCGAGTGGCCCGTACGGCCCTTCGGGCAGTAACGGCAGGACGACCAGCGCCATCACCGCGAATCGCACGCCCGATCGCAGGCCGACATCGTCGATTCGCTGAACGAGCGCGTGCAGCCGCGACTTCTCGACGAGCAGGAGCGTCAGGAGCGCAATGATCCCGCTCGCGAGCCTGACCGAGCCGATGCCCGCGAGCACCGCAGCCGCCAGCACCACGAGCGCCGCAACCTCCGTCGTGCCATCGACGTCCTGACGACTGGCCGCCACGTACGCCGATACGACGATGGCGACCGCCCCGGCAAAAAGGATCGCCGCAGGCACGGTGACGCCCGCCGTCCACAGCCATCCGCACAATCCACCCACGGCGCCGAGCATCGTGAACGTGCGGATCCCGGCGAATCGCGCCGCCGGGCCTTCGGCATGCCCCGACCATTGCCGCTCGAGCCCGACGGCCGCGCCGCCCAGCGCCGCGATCAGCAGACCGACGATGTCAGACGTGGTCATGTGGCTGAGTGGGTTCATATGGGACCGAGTCCCGCTACGGCGGGCGTGTCACAGGCGTGCGGCCGACGACGGATGCGATGGTATCGGCGTGATGACCACCCTACAACGAATGGCGCCTGCGTATCCAGAGCCGGTCGTGCCGCTCGCACGGCGACGTCATTGCGGCTCCGGCCATGGCGCCCATGAGCGACGGGCTCAATTAGCATGTACGCGTGCGGCTTGTGACGCGCTTTGCCCCGTCCCCGACCGGGTACCTGCACCTCGGTCATGTCGTGAACGCTCTCTATGTCTGGGGGATCGCGGGCGCGCGCGGCGGAGATGTCCTGCTCAGGATCGAAGACCACGACCGCATTCGCAGCCGCCCCGAGTTCGAGGCGGCCCTTCTCGACGATCTCGGGTGGCTGGGGTTTCTACCTGGAGGCCTGAAGGCCTCCGAGTGCACGTGCACCGGTGCACGGTGCACTCAGATGTACCGGCAGAGCGATCGTGACGAGGTCTACGAACGGGCACTGGAGGAGTTGCGACGCACCCATCACGTCTATGCGTGCGATTGTTCGCGCAAGGACATCGGGGGCGAGCGCTATCCGGGGACCTGCCGCGATCGACACCTCGCCGGCGTTCCGGGCCGCGGGCTGCGCGTTGAGCTCGCCCCGGGCATCGAATCGTTCGTCGATGGACGGCTGGGGCCGCAGGAACAATCGCCCGCCGCCGAATGCGGCGACCTCCTCCTGCGCGACCGCGACGGTCACTGGACCTACCAGTTCGCGGTCACGGTTGACGACCACCGCGACGGGGTGACGCACGTGATCCGCGGCGCCGACCTGTTGTCATCGACCGGGCGCCAGATGCGACTCGCAGGGATGCTCGGGCGTGCGGAGCCACCGGAGTTTTTTCATCACGCCATCCTGCTGGGTCCATCGGGCGACAAATTGAGCAAGTCGAGCGGCGACACCGGCGTGCGGGAGCTTCGTGCGGCCGGCGTGCCGCCCGAAGAGGTGATCGGCCGCGCCGCGCACGCAGCGGGGGTCATCGATCGAGCGCGTCCCGTTGCGGCATCCGAGGTCCACACGCTCTTCGGCGGACGCTGCGAATGAACGCCTTCGGATACGCGATCCTCGAACTCGACTACGTCCGCCCCTTCGATCGGCCAGGACGCGGGTGGATGTGGCAGTTCAATCTGACGCCAGGATTCTGATAGCGACGCCCTCACCGATACTGGCCACCTCATATGGAGAAGCATCGGATAGAGCCGATCTTCCTGCTAACATACGAACCACATGAGGTGGATCTCGGCTGCCGCGCTGGCGGTGGCTGTGTCGGTCAGCGCATCGCCGTCCTTGGCGCAGGGCATTCCGGGAACCCGTGCCAACGCACTGGGGCGTGCGGGCTGGGAGGCGATCCGCGAGGGGCGCAACCAGGAGGCGGCCGAGGCGTTCGCCAACGCGATCGACGCCGAGCCGCGCGATCCATCGCTGTACCTGGGCGCGGGCTTCGCCGCGTACCTCCTCGGCAAGCCGACCGTCGCGCAGCAATCGCTCGAGCACGCCCTCACGCTCTCGCCCGGATTCACGACGGCGTCGCAGCTCCTGGGCGACATCTTCTACCGCGAAGGTGACATCGACCAGGCGATCCGGGTGTTCGAGGCGGCGCTGAAGCACGACCCCGCGAACGCGACGATCAAAGAGCGGCTCGCGAAGCTTCGACAGGAAGCCGAGCTGCACAGCGGTTTCTACCAGTCGCAGGGCGCGCACTTCACGGTGCTCTTCGAAGGGCCGGCCGACGAACAGCTCGCGTCCCGCGCGCTCGAAATCCTCGAATCGGCGTACTGGCGGGTCAGCACCGCGCTCTCCACATTTCCCGAGCGCGTGATCCCGGTCGTCCTCTACACTCAGGAACAGTTCCGCGACATCACCAGGTCACCGCAGTGGGCGGCAGGCGCCTATGATGGCCGCATCCGCATCCCTGTCCGTGGAGCGCTCGCAAACGAGCGCGAATTGGAGCGCGTACTGACCCACGAATTTACCCACGCCCTGGTGCAGAGCGTGGCGCCCAAAGGCGTGCCGCACTGGCTCAATGAGGGCCTGGCCGTCATGTTCGAGCCCGATGGCGAGTCTTGGACCGATTCCCAGCTCTCGTCCTCCGAGACCCGCCTCACGCTGGAGCAACTGGGGAAGGGGTTCGGGGGCCTCTCGACGACCGACGCTCGCATGGCCTACGCTCAAAGCGCGGCCGTGGTGCGAGCCCTCCTGGACCAGGGCGGCCCCCCGGCCGTCGTCAGCATCCTCCAGGACCTGGCCCGCGGCGACACCTTCGCCGCCGCCCTCGAACGGCGCCTGGGCATGCCGTTCGACGCCTTCATCGCAAGCCTTGAAGCCAGCCGATGATCTTTGGGATAGAATCGTAGGCCGCCTACCGACTAGAGGAAACCTTGGCAGTCCGTCTGTTCATCGGAAATTTGCCCTACGGCGCTACCGAAGCGGATCTCAAAGCCCACTTCGGCGTGATCGCAGAGCCGTCCCACGTCGTCATGCCGGTCGATCGTGAGACCGGTCGTCCGCGCGGCTTCGCGTTTGTCGAGTTCGTCGAACGCGAAAAAGCCGAAGAAGTCATCCGTAAATTCGACGCGCAGCCCTTCCAGGGGCGCAACCTTGCCGTCAGCGAGGCGCGCGCGCGCGAAGATCGGCCACCGGGCGCCCCTCGCCCCGGCGGGTTCAGCGGCCCCCGACCCGGCGGCGGGTTCGGCGGTCCCAGACCGATGGGTGGCGGTGGCTTCGGCGGCGGGGGTGGCGGAGGAGGCTTCAGCCCGCGCCCCGGCCCCGGAGGCGGCGGTGGTGGAGGCTTCGGCGGACCCGGCGGACGCGACCGCTCGGCCAACTTCGGCCCGCCGGCTCCACCGAAGCGGCTGCGCGGTGGAAAAAAGGGAGCCGCTCAGGGGGAACATAAGCCGCGCGGCCCGATCAAGGAAAAGAACACCGGGCGCATCTACGCGGTGGACGACCTCGAGGATGACGCGGCCATCGACATCGATGACGTCGCAACCAAGGCGCCGGATGACGACGCCGACGACACCGTGTCGTCGCCTGACGATGCCGCGGTGCCCGCGAAGGATGACGAGACGGACGATCAGGATTAAGTGAAGCGTTCGGTTCCACAGATAGTGTCGATCGCGGCAATCGCGGTCGGCATCGGTCTCTTCATACTCACCCTTTTCTACGTCGACTTCGACGAAACGATCGAGAGCGCGAGCCGTCTTGGCCTCGCGCTCCCGCTCATCCTGCTGCCCGGCGCGTGCTGGCAGGTACTGCGCACGTGGGGCTGGTCGGCCGCCTTCCCCGACGACGCAAGGCCCGCGTTTACGCGCCTGTTCCGCGTTCGACTTGCGGCCGACGCCGTGAGCTTCTTCACCGTGCGCGGCGTCGTCAGCGAGCCCCTCAAGGTCGTGCTGCTTTACGACCGTGTCGCACCGGAGGTCACGACGGCCGCCGTTGCGCTCGAGCGCCTGACGTTCGCCATCCTCGGCATCTTCATGGCCGCGATCATTTCCGTGGCTGCCGTGACGCGCCTCGACCTGCCCGACGCGTGGGACACGCTGTTTACCTCGCTGATGGTCGGCTCGGTGCTCGCGCTGAGTCTGGTCGTGGTGATCTCGCGCCGCCGGACCGAGGATTATCTCGGCCGGCTGGTGGGCTTCCTCGATCGGCTCACGGGGCGGCAGCTCGAGGCGTCACGGGTGGTGCGTTTCATCCTCGAGGTCGAAGACGTACTGCTTCAACTGCTTCGCGGAGATAGCCGCCGGCTGGTGATCCTCGTCACGCTGGCGATCGTCTGCTACGCGCTGATGGCGGTGGAGGTCTGGCTCGTGTTCTGGGCGATCGACGCGCCGATCGGCGTGACCGAAGCCCTGACGATTGAGACGTTCGCGCGGCTGGCCAGCGTCGCGTCGGCGGCGATTCCCGGCAACCTGGGCGCCCTCGAAGCCTCGAACGCGGCGGTCGTCGCGGCGCTGGGCCTTGGAGGCGGCGGTTCCCTCGCCCTCACGCGCCGGATCCGCGCGCTGCTCTGGGCTGCCGCCGGGTTGGCGCTATACCCCCGGATTCGTCCGACCCAGCCACCGAGTCACCGAGCTACCTAGCTACCAGAGCTACCCTACCTAGCTAGAACACTTTCCATGTGTACGTAGTGTCCGCCTTCAGGCGGACCGCGTCAGTCCGGCTATAGCCGGGCACTTCGTACCGATTAAAAACGTTCTAGCTACCCGCAACCCAGCCCGCCACCTCGCTACCGACTTACCCGTCGATAATCGAACCAATCGACGGAGTAATCCACGTTGAGCTTCCTGAACAGCAACGCTCGTCCCTGGCCCTGGAAGCGCATCGAGACCGGCAGCCAGAGCCCCGGCTCGACCTGCTGCCGCGTCAGCGAGACGCGCGTGCCCGCGCCGAGGCGCGCGATCAGACCGAGGCCGTAGCTGATGGCGTCGGTCGCCGTCGCCTCGGCCTTGACGATCTCGCCGGCATCCTCGTCCACCCACATCGTTCCTTTGAAGTGTCGGGCCAGCCGGCCCTCCCGCGTCTGCGGCTGAGCGTCGGGGCGCGGCGTGAAGGTGACGACGACGAGGCGGCGGCGGTCGACGAGCTCGCGGCTCACCACCTTGAACTCGAGCACGTTGATCGCATCGTCGAGGGACCTCCGCTCTGGCCGCCGCATGCTGCGCGCCCGCGGCTCGAACCGTTCCGCCGGCTCGGTGACCGGCTTGCCGTCACGCTCGAGACGGCGGCGCATGAACGCCGCGCCGCCTTCAATCGGCACGAACTCGGTGACGCGCGCGGGCCCCGTGCCAAGGCGTCCGAATGGATTGGCGCGAAGCTCGGTGCGCCGCTCCGTGTACGCAAAGTGCCGCTGCTCGCGCTGCGCCTTCGCGAGATTGTCCCGGGTGATCATGAAGAGCGCGCGCTGATCTGGAAGCGGCCCCTCGACTCCGGTCGGGACGGGCCGTGCGTCCTGGGCAAGCAGACTGCCGCCGAGCACGAGCACTCCGACGAGCGGCGCGAGCACGCAGATCGTCATACCCTCTGCAGCCGCTCGGCCGCCCTTTCGAGGGTGGAGTCGCGCTTGGCAAAGCAGAAGCGGAGCACCGGGCCAGGGTCGACGCCCGCGAGGAAGGGGCTGATGGGAATCGCGGCCACGCCGTGTTCCTTGATCAGCCGCAGCGCGAAATCGCTGTCGCGCTCGTGACTGATCGCCGAGTAGTCGACCATCTGGAAGTAGGTGCCGCGGCAGGCGAGCGGACGAAACCGCGAGCCCTCGATCAGCCCGAGGAATCGATCGCGCTTGGCCTGGTAGAACCCCGCCAGCTCGGAGCATTCCGGATCCCGGCTCACGAACTCCGCGTATGCGCGCTGGATCGCACCGTTGACCGCAAAGGTGACCCACTGGTGCACCCGCGCGATCTCGGCGCTCAGCGCCTTCGGGGCGGCGCAGTAGCCGACCTTCCAGCCGGTGGCGTGGTACGTCTTGCCGAACGAGCTGATCACGACCGCGCGCTCGGCGATCTCGGGATAGCGTGCGAGGCTCTCGTGGCGCGCGCCGTCGAACACCATGTGCTCGTACACCTCGTCGGCGACAACCAGGGCATCGGTGCTCTGCAGCACGCGACCCAGCTCGCTGATGTCGTCGCGGTCGAGCACCGTGCCCGTCGGGTTGTGCGGCGTGTTCAGCAGGATCACGCGCGTGCGGGGTGTCATCGCCTTCCGCACCTCGTCCCAGTCGATTCGGTAGTCGGGGCCGCGCAGCGTGACGTAGGTCGGGATGCCGCCGCTCAACTGCACCGCCGGCGCATAGGAATCGTACGCGGGCTGGAACAGCAGCACCTCGTCACCGCGATGGACGAGCGCGGTCAGCGTCGCGAACAGCCCTTCGGTGGCCCCGGAGGTGACGGTGATCTCGTCGACCGGGTCGTAGCGGCGGCCATAGAGCCGCTCGATCTTGCGCGACAGTGCCTCGCGCAGCGCGAACACTCCCGCCATCGGCGCGTACTGGTTGTGACCCTCGCGCATGAAGCGCGCAACCGTCTCGACGAGCTCGGGCGAGGTGTCGAAGTCGGGAAAGCCCTGCGAGAGGTTGATCGCGCCGTGCTCCTCTGCCAGGCGCGACATCACCGTGAAGATGCTCACGCCGCTCGAAGGGAGCTTCGACTGAATCGCCCGGATGCCAGCCACGTGTCCCTATGATATGCAAACGCGCCAGGACGATTGCGTGTCGTCGTGGCGCGGACCTTGTCAGGTCCGCGAATCCAGCCATTGAAACGGCTTCAACGAAACGAGCGGGTACTTGCGGCGCAGCGCGATGACGCGATCGCTGTAGCCTTCCTTTGGAATCTCGCGGCGCACGAGGCGGTCGCGCAGCCGGCGCAGCTCGTGCCGGTAGAGATCGCTGACGAACTCATGAACGAGCTCGGGGGCGGTGGCTGGCCGGGGCTGCACGCCGTGCGACCAGAGCTGGTCGAGTACGTCCCGGCGGTAGCGGTAGGTCATCGCCGTCCGGATGCACGGGCGAGCCCCGCGACGACCCGCGGCGTCTGGCCGACCTGGCTCGCGGCCCTGGTGAACGCGGCGTGTGCGTCCTCGTAGCGGTGCACCTGGAGCCACAGCTCGCCGCTGATCTCGGCCGCGCTCAGCACCGGAGCCGCGGGCTGGCCGGTCGCCCGCAGCAGGCCGTCCATCCGCTCGGCATGCGCGAGGTACAGCGCCATCTCGTCGCGCTCGCTCTGCGCCGCCGCGGCGGCAGCGCGCAGCATCAGCCGCGCGATCTCCGCCGGTCCTGGCCTGCCCTGCCCCAATTGCTCGAGCGATGCGATGCCTTCGTGCACGGAGACCAGCGACTCGGGGGGCGCGCCCTGGCGGAACGCGTCCCTCGCGTCGATCAGGCCTCGCAGGTACAGCGCGCCGACTTCGGCGTCGGCGCATCCCCGGCTCGCGGCCTCGCGCAGCGCGTCGGCGGACGCGGACAGGTCGGGTTCCTGCGCCCGCGCGGCAGCCGTCCACACGAGCTGGCGCGCGTCTGGCGGACACGGCGTCTGCGCGGCGATCAGCACGAGCATGAGGCCGACCATCACCAGAGTCTACTGGAGTGTCTCTTCCGAATCATGACCGCGCTCGGGAGTGGTTGTGAGTAGTACTCAATCAGTCCGGACGGTCCACGAGTGCCGGCTGATGCGGAAGTAATAGTGGAGGAAGCGCCGGACGAGCGGAGTCAGGCCTCGCCGGCGGTAGGTGTCGCCCGCTTTTCTCAGCGCCTCGGCCACGGTGGGATACGGAAAGATGACCGCGGACAGGTCGCCGGCACTGCCGCCGCGGCGCATCACGTCCGCCACGTGGCCGATGAGCTCACCGGCGTGCGGGGCGACGATCGTCGCGCCGATGACGCGGCCCTGCCGGTGATGGATGCGGACGAAGCCGTCCGTCTCCTCGTCCACGACGGACCGATCGACCTCCGTCAGCGGAATGGTGATCGCCTCGCCAGAGGACACGCCCACGTGCGCCACCTCCGGGAATGTGTAGGTGCACCACGGGATGATCAACCCGCTCGCGCGGCGGCGGCCGAAGAACAAGGCGTTCTGGATCACGACTCTCGCCATGGCGTCGGCGGCGTGCGTGAACTTGAAGGGTGAACAGACGTCGCCGGCCGCATAGACGCGAGGGTTCGAGGTCCGCAGGCGGTCGTCGACGTGAATACCTGCCGGACCGGCCTTGATGCCCGCGGCTTCGAGGTTGAGCCCGTCGATGTTGGGAGCTCGCCCCGTTGCGACGAGCACCACGTCGGCCGCGGCAATCAGATCTCGTATGTCGCCAGCGCTCGTGACGAGGGTGACGCCGTCGCGTTGAAGCCGGGCGGCGATGATGCGCGAGGCATCCTCGTCCTCTCTGGAGAGCACCCGGGACGCTGTGTCGACAAGCGTGACGCGTGACCCCAGCAGCGCGAACGCCTGCGCCATCTCGCAGCCGATCGGTCCGCCGCCGATGACGAGCAGGTGCTTCGGCTGGGTCGTCAGCGAGAAGACACTCTCGCTGGTGAAATGGGAGATGCCCGCGAGTGCGGGAATCGGCGGCGCCGACGGCCGGCCGCCAGTGGCGACCACCGCGCGGCGGAATCGCAGCGTTCGGCCATCGACAGTGACCGCCCGCGGACCCATGAACGACGCCTGGCCGAGGAACACGTCCACGCCGAGCGACGCGAACCGTGCTGCCGAGTCGTGGTGCGCGATGTCGGCGCGCCGCGCCCGCAGGCGCGTCATCACCGCGGCGAAGTCCACGTCCACGGTCGTGCGAATGCCGACCGCGGCCGCGGCGCGAGCGTCATGCACCGCCCGCGCGGATCGCAGCAGCGCCTTCGACGGCACGCAGCCCGTGTTCAGGCAGTCGCCGCCGAGCAGCGCCCGCTCCACCAGTGCGACGCGCGCGCCAAGCCCCGCCGCCCCCGCCGCGCAGACGAGCCCCGCCGTGCCGCCGCCAATCACGACAAGGTCGTAGATCGGCGCCGGCTCGGGGTTTGTCCAATTGTCGGGATGAACGTAGGCGAGAAGCCGCTGATTGTGCTCGTCGAGCGGCGCAATCAGCGGTTCTGTCACTGCCTACTGCCTACTGCCTACTGCCTACCGCCTACCGCCTACTAGTAGCGGTAATGATTCGGCTTGTACGGACCGTCCACCGGCACGCCGATGTAATCGGCCTGATCCTTCGTCAGCGTCGTCAGCTTCACGCCGAGATGATCGAGGTGCAGCCGCGCCACCTCTTCGTCCAGCGCCTTCGGCAGCATCGTCACCGTCTTGCCGTACTTCTCGGCGTTGGCGTGCAGCTCGAGCTGCGCGAGCACCTGGTTGGTGAATGACGCCGACATCACGAAGCTCGGATGTCCGGTCGCGCAGCCGAGATTGAGCAGGCGCCCTTCGGCGAGCACCATCACGCTGTGGCCGTCCGGGAACTTCCACTCGTCGTACTGCGGCTTGATGTTGATCCGCTCGATGCCCTTCATCTTCTTCAGGCCGGCCATGTCGATCTCGTTGTCGAAGTGGCCGATGTTGCCGACGATCGCCTTGTCCTTCATCCGCGCCATGTGTTCGACGGTGATGATGTCGTAGTTGCCGGTCGCGGTGATGAAGATGTCCACGGAGCCGACCACGTTCTCGAGCGTGTTCACCTCGAAGCCTTCCATCGACGCCTGCAGCGCGCAGATGGGATCGATCTCGGTGACGATCACCCGGCAGCCCTGGCCGCGCAGCGCCTGCGCGCAGCCTTTGCCCACTTCACCGAAGCCGAGGACGAGCGCGACCTTGCCGCCGAGCATGACGTCGGTCGCGCGCGCCAGGCCGTCCGGCAGCGAGTGGCGGCAGCCGTAGATGTTGTCGAACTTGCTCTTGGTGACCGAGTCGTTGACGTTGATGCCGGGAAACAGGAGCGTTCCCGCCTCCATCATCTGATAGAGCCGGTGCACGCCGGTCGTCGTCTCCTCGCTGACGCCGCGGATGCCCTTGGCGACGCCGCTCCAGCGGCCGGGATTCGCCTTGAGCTCGTTCGTGATCGTCGTCAGGATGACGCCCCACTCTTCGGGATCCTTATCCGGGTTGAACGCGGGTACCTTTCCCGCCTTCTCGAACTCGGCCGCCTTGTGGACGAACAGCGTCGCGTCGCCGCCGTCGTCGACAATCAGCGATGGACCGGAACCGTCCGGCCACACCAGCGCCTCCACCGTGCACCACCAGTACTCGTCGAGCGTCTCGCCCTTCCAGGCGAACACCGGTGTTCCCTTCGGCGCCTTCACCGTGCCGCCAGTCTCCGGGCGGCCGACGACGACCGCCGCGGCCGCGTGGTCCTGGGTCGAGAAGATGTTGCAGGAGACCCAGCGGACGTCGGCGCCAAGCTCGGTGAGCGTCTCGATCAGCACCGCGGTCTGGATCGTCATGTGGAGGCTGCCCATGATGCGGGCGCCGGCCAGGGGCTTGCTCCCCGCGTAACGGCTGCGCAGCGCCATCAGGCCGGGCATTTCGTGCTCGGCGAGACGCATCTCCTTGCGGCCCCATTCGGCGAGGCTGAGGTCGGCGACCTTGTAGGCCGGGCGGCCCGCTTTGGTGGCGGCGTCGAACGCGTGAGTCTTCTCGGTCAGAACGGTAGACATTGCATTGCTCCTGTCAGACGGGCCTGAAGGTCCGTCTCTACGTTAGTGATTGTGAAGCGTATGACTCGGTGTCTCAGTGCCTCGGTGTGTCGTGTCGCCTCGCAACCGCGGCGAAGAGCACAGGGCCCTTCGCATCGGGATCGACTGGCAACGACCTGACGCGAATATCGTCGAATCCCGCCGCCGTCAGATACCGCGAGATTTGTCTTTCGGAAAACCCGAGCCACACGTGGCCCATCTGCTGCTGATACTCCACGCGGTCGTGCGGCTGCATGTCGACGATGAGCAGCCGGCCGCCTGGCTTGAGCACACGCGCGACTTCGTTCAGTGCACGCGATGGATCCGGCGAGTAGTGCAGCACCAGCGACATCATCGCGGCGTCGAGCTCCGCTGCCTCGAGCGGCAGCGCCTCCAGCTCGCCTTTTCGGAGATCGACGTTCGCGACGCCGCCAAGGCGGGTGCGCGCGGCGTCGAGCATCTCCAATGAGCTATCAACGGCGATCACGCGGCGCACGTGCGGCGCGACCGTCTCGGTGAGCTGCCCCGTGCCGCATCCCAAGTCGCCGACGACGAGCGTCGGATCGATCAGGCCGAGCACGGCCCACAGGTAAAACGAGTCGCCAAACAGATCGCCGCGCAGGTGGTCCCACCCGCCGGCGGCCGTCGCGAAGAACTCTTCTGATTTCGCGCGGCGGCGGGCGACGACGCCGCGGAGCCGCTGCTCGTCGTGTTCGGCCGCATGCGTCGCGGCCACCTGTTCGCGGATGAGGGGCCACAGCCGGCTGGCCGCGGCGTCCAGGTCGTCGAGCGGCATGCTGTAGAACCGGCTGGTGCCGTCGCGCCGCGACGTCACCCAGTCGTCGTCCGCGAGGGTCTTGAGATGGCGACTGACGCTCGACTGCGGCATCTGCAGGACCGCGCAGAGCTCCGTCACCGTGAGCTCGTGCTTCTCGAGAAGCAGGAGCATCCGGCAACGCGTAGGGTCCGCCAGAGCGGACATATGTTCGAGAATCGCAACCATCCGTAAATCCGGATGGAATGTTACATGTTGGTACGCAGATTCGTCAACCCTTGAGTGTCCTCTTCAATGGGGTCTGACCCCATCGACGGGTCGTTTGGGGGTCAGACCCCTCAAACCCCTCAAACCCCTCAAACCTCAACGGGGGGAGAACCAGTAGGTGGCCTTCACGGCGAAGAAGTTATCGCCGCTGGCCCCAAACGAGCGGAACATGTCCCTCAGGCCGACCCGGCTGCGCAGCAACTGCTCGCTCTCGCGATCCTGCTGCCACACCAGATACAGCGTGCTGCCGGCACGCCATTCCCAGCGGAGCACCAGGTTGCTGCGGAACGACTGGACGTTGAAGTCCCGGTCCTGCAGCGCCGGCACCGTGGCCGGATCGACGTTCAGGAGCAGCCGCGTCTGCGCGGCGGCCAGCTCGCCGAACCGCGCGTAGCTGCCGCTCGCGGCAAACGGCTCGCCGTAGAAGTCGAGCGTCAAATCCGGCTTGAACGTGTAATTGAGCCGGATCTCGGTCGCGAAGGTGGAGCGATCGATGTTGCCGAAGAGATAGCGGCTGCCGAAGGTCGCAGGTCCCCCACCGCGCAGCGTCGTCACGTACTGCTGCGTGTTGACCTCGCGCGCGTAGCTCGGCCCGATCGAGAGCTGCCACTGGGGGCCCGGCCGCATCGTGATGCTGGGCTCGACCGAGAACTCGAGCCCGCCATTTTCGTCCCGGCCGTACTCCGCGTCCACACCGACCCCGGTCTGCGACGATTCGCTGTTCTCGAACTCGAACTCGAAGCCCCAGCCGCGCGGCGTCTGCATCAGCGGGCCGCCGCGCGTCAGGCGCATGTCCAGCGAGCGCCGGTCGACCCACCATCGGCCGGACGTCTCCCAGAAATTCGGGAACGTCAGGTTCCACCGGCCGCTCAACGTGCCTTGCTGGCGCTGCCCGCCGAAGTTCCATTCGTCGTCGAAGCCGGCGGAGATCGAATACCGGCGCCACCAGCGACCCGGCGCCGTCTCGCGGTATCGAAGCTGCCCGCCCAGCTCCACGGCGTCGCCTCCCGACAGGCGGCCGATGTCATTGGTCTCGAACTCGGGCGTCATGACGCCAGTGGACACTTCCCACGTCCAGTGACGGCCGTTCCGCCGCTCCAGGCTCAGGTTCCCCTGCGCCCCCGACATCGTCGTCCGCAGCGGGTCGTACTCGACGTAGTCTGCGTCCGGACGGTGCAGGTAGCGCGCGCTCGCCCGCTGCAGCCGATCGAGCGCGCCCGGCTCCCCGCCGACCCGCGTCACGCCCAGGTCCCACTGCAGCTCATAGTCGCCGTCGAACAGGCGCATGACGGAATCGGCGCTCGCGCTGAACGCGTTGCGGGTGAGCAGCCGCGCCAGCGGATCGCCCGCGTCGAAATTGCGGTGAACGCCCGTCGTCATGAACGCGATGGTCGATCCCGGCGGCCCGAACTCCTGCTGGACACGCGCCACGCCGTAGGTCGTCGTCGGTGCCACGCGCGTGCGGCCGAAGAGCTGCGGAGCCGTGAAGGTGCGCGCCCACTCGTTTTGCGTGACCGCGCCAAGGATGCCGATGGAGGTACGCGAGGCCATCCGGCCGGTGAGCTTGCCAGCGCCGAGAATCGTCGTCGTGCGCGGCACGTCCGCAAAGTCGCCGGCGGTGCGGCCCGGCGGTGCGGCGCCGATGCGCCGCGAGTAGAAGTAGTTGTTCACGGGGCCCGTCAACAGCTCGGCGCCCTCCTGGAAGAACGGACGACGCTCGTCGAAAAAGGTCTCGAATGCGGAGAGGTTCACCTCGGCGGGATCGGCTTCCACCTGACCGAAATCGGGGTCCACGGTGGCTTCGAGCGTCAGGCTCGAGCCGATGCCGACCTTGGCATCGAGGCCGACGCGGCCATCCAGATTCGCCCCGCCGGAGAACGGATCCGCGAGGTCGCGATCGCCGACGAGGTGCGATCCCCCAGCCAGGTACGGCATCAGTTCGAGGCGTCGGCTCGGCCTGATGCCGCTGATGCCGTGGAGATCGCCGAATCGCGACGCCCATCCCTCCTCGGTGCGGAGAATCAGCGCCCAGTACACCTCTTCGTTCCGCGTCGGTATGTAGCGCTGGATGTTGAGGCCCCAGACCTGCGCGTCGAGCTCGCTGAATCGCAGCTGCGAGAACGGAATCCAGAGTTCCGCCGTCCACCCCGACTCGTCGACGGACGTGCGCGCCTGCCACACCGGGTCGTAGCCGGGTTCGACGGGGAATGTGTCGTCGCGCGAGTAGTACTGGTCGAGCCTGACCCCTGCGGCGGTGACGCCGAACTGCGACGCGGTGCGGCGATCCAGGTAGGTGTCCAGGGAGACCCGGAGGTGCTCCGCCTGGTCGCCTTCGTCGCGCCGCCCGAGCGGCGCCTGGATCGCCGCCGACGACTGCATCCGCGCGCCGATGTAGAGCGCGGAGCCGTCGTAGGCGATCCGCACCTCCATCGGATCGGTCGCGGGCGCACCTTCGTCCGGCTCGCGCTGCAGGAAATCGGTGATCGGCCCGACGTCGCGCCAGGCCGCGTCGTCCAGCCGCCCGTCAACGCGGATGGAGCCATCCGGGACGCGGACCGCCTGCGCCTGCTTCCGGCCGCTGCCGCCGCCCGTCTGCGCGGCAGCGGAAAGGGCAGCCAGGAGAGCCATACACGTGAATACGAGGGCACGAACGGATCTAAAAGCCATAAAGGAATACGACAGCGTACTGGAGCGTACATGAAGGCGACATGAAGTGCGGCGGGACGCATTACCATCTACGCACCGTGCCCACCATTTCGTTTACCGTGGCGGCGATCCTCGTCTTCGCACTGACCGCTGGCTCGGCGCAGGAAGCGGTCCGGTCCTTCGATCAGGACCCGCTCGGCGCGGTCCCGCCCGGATTCTCCTTCGCCGTGGCGCGGCTTCCAGCAGCGCCTGGCCGTTGGCACGTGCGTGCCGACAACGGCAACCGGTTTCTCGCGCACACCCCGGACGCCGCTGCGGGCGAGGGGTTCGCGATCGCGCTGGTGGAGGGCGCCGCGGCCGGTGACGTCCGCCTGTCCGCGCGCGTCCGGCTGGAAGACGGCGTGCGCACGGGCGGACTCGTCTGGCGCTACAACGGGCCGGACAATTTCTACGCGGTCGCCCTCGATCTCGACGCGCAGGCGATCGCACTCTATCGGATCAGCCGCGGCAATCGCATCAGGCTCGAATTCGAGGACGATCTCGAGCTGGATCGCTCGGCCTGGCACACCGTACGCGTCGAGCACGTCGAGGGGCGCATCCGCGTCACCCTCGGCGGGATTGGCGTGATGCGCGCCAGGGCAGGCGACACCGACTCAGCCGAGGGTCGCGCGGGTGTGTGGTCGGCGGGCAACGCCGCCACGGCCTTCGACGACGTGAGCGTCGGACCGGCGGAGCGGGACCGGGATCGTCGATGAGGCTGCTGCTCGTCGAGGACGAGCGCGACCTCGCGCGCGCCGTCGCGCGCTCGCTGGAAGAAGCCGGCTTCGCCGTGGACGTTTCCGCCGACGGCGAAGATGCCCTTCATTGCATCGGCGAAATCCAGTACGACGCCGTGGTCCTCGACATCATGCTGCCGCGGCTCGACGGCTGGACGGTGCTCGAGGAGGCGCGCCGCGCCGACATCCGCACCCCCATCCTGCTGCTCACCGCGCGCGACGACGTGTCCGACCGCGTGCGCGGGCTGAATCTCGGCGCCGACGACTATCTGGTGAAGCCGTTCGCGATCGCCGAGCTGATCGCGCGTACCCACGCCATCATCCGGCGCGCCTATGGCGCGGCGGCGCAGCGGCTGACCCTTGGCAACCTGGACATCGACTTCGCCGCGCGCGACGTGCGACGCGATGGAGAGCCGGTCGAGCTCACCGCGCGCGAATTCGCCATCCTCGAGCTCCTCACGCGCTCGCGGGGTTCGGTCGTCGGCAGGACGACGATCTACGACCACATCTATGACGACGAGACCGACGTCGTCTCGAACGCGATTGACGTGCACATCGCGGCGCTCCGGCGGAAGCTGGGCGCCGACCTGATTCGCACGCGGCGGGGCGAAGGGTACGTCATTGATACCTAGCTCGCTGCGCGTGCGGCTGCTCGCCTGGTACAGCCTCATCCTGCTCGTGGTGATTGCCACCTTTGCCGTGACGGTCGGCTTCCTGCTGTGGCGATCGATGGTCGCCGACCTCGACGCGCGCCTTCGTGCCGGCATCGTGCCGCTGGCGCAGGGATTGCGCCCCGCGGCCGACGGCGGCTACAACCTCGACCTGCCGGTCGAGTACCAGCCAACCGACGCGGTGGACGGAAACGCCGCAGCCTACTACGCGGTCTGGACGGCCGCGGGCGAGATCATCGATCGATCGCCGGCGGCCTCCGATGTTCCCGCTCCCGAGGAACCGGGGCTGCGCACGCGCGCCGGACGCCGCGAGCTGATCGTCAACGCCGCTGACGGCGCGCTCGTCCTCGTCGGCCAGGATTTGCAGGACGCGCGATCCGCGGTCCGGACGTTTGCCGGCACGGCGGCCATCGGCGGCGTGGCCGCGCTGCTGGTGTCGGTGGCCGGCGGATGGTTTCTCGTCGGCCGCGCGCTGTCTCCGATTGGCCGGATCGACCGCGCCGCTGCCGCCATGGCCGCAGGAGACCTGAACGCGCGCATCGTCGTCGAGCGCACCGAGAACGAACTCGAACACGTGGCCCATGCGCTCAACGGGGCGTTCGACCGCCTGCAGCGCACGCTCGACGGGCAACGTCGATTCACGGCAGACGCGTCGCACGAGCTGCGGACACCGCTGGCGACGCTGACAGCCGAGACCGAGTGGGCGCTCGCGCGCCCGCGCTCCGGCGACGAGTACCACGAGGCGCTGAAGACCGCCCGTCGCGCCGCCCAACGCATGGCGCGCGTCGTCGATCGGCTGCTGACGCTCGCCAGGGCCGACCACGACGCCATTGCGCTCGACCGCCGGCCTGTGCCTCTCGAGCCGATCGTGCAGGACGCGGTCGCGCTCGTGCAGCCGCTCGCCGCCCGCCGCGGCATCATCATCGACACACGCCTCGACCCCGCCATCGTCGAGGGCGATCGCGAGCGTCTGACCGAACTGCTCACGAACCTGTGCGCGAACGCGGTCGAATACAACCGCGACGGCGGACGGGTGACCGTCGAACTGTGGCCGGAGGGACCGGATGCCTGCGTGCGGGTGACCGATTCAGGCATCGGCATCACGGCCGAAGAGGTGCCGCGGGTCTTCGAGCGGTTCTATCGTCCGGACGAAGCCCGCGACCGGCGGGCGGGCGGCGCGGGGCTCGGCCTGGCCATCGCGAAATGGATCGCCGACGCCCACGGCGGCGGCATCACGTGCACGAGCACACCTGGTGAGGGCACGACGATGCTGGTGCGTCTGCCGCTCCTCCAGGCCGAGGCATCGGAAATGGATGCAGGCAACGGAGGGGGCCGGAGGGAACGGATTCACACGGAGCAACTGAGCAACGGAGACGCACGCCGGTGACGCCCGCCTCCGGCGGGCGGCTGAATAGAGCGACGTCCCCACTCGCAAGCCGCGCGTGATTTGGGTGCGGCTTGTGAGTGGGGATGTCGCTCTATTCATCGCGCGCGAAGCGCGCTCACCGGCGGGCCATCAAGCGTCACCCCCTCGACCAGAGGGCGAAGGGGCCTCCGTTGCTCCGTGGCTCCGTGCGATGCCGTTCCCTCCGTCGCCTCCGTTGCCTACATCCCGGTTAAATCTGATCAGAAGGCGAACAGGTGCGTGTACTTGAGCATCAGCGCCCGCCGGGTCTCGGTGGGCAGCCGGGTTTCGTTCCACACCACGTAGATGTTGCTCAGCGGGCGATGAATCAGGTTGAAGCGGATGTTGGAGAGCCAACTGTCGCCCTGACCGTTGTACTGGACGAAGGCGTTGAGGAACATCCTGGGCGTGAACGACCAGTCCAGGCGCAAGCGAGCGAGATTCGCCCCGAACGATCCGTCCGGCAGGTCGATGAGGTTGCGCGACAGGCTCGCGCTCGCCGCGATATGTTCGTCGAACCGGAAGCGGAACCCTCCGCCGGCGGTTTTCTGGTGACCAGTCCAGAATTCGCCGGCTTCAACCGAGGCGTTGCCAGACAGCCGCCCGCTTGGATCCGCGGAGTATGCGACGCGCCACGTGTCGTAGTGGTAGGCGCCCGGCTGAATCGTGAGACCCGGCGCCACGGTGAACGGCGCGTCGAGCCGATCGGACGTGCTGCTCACCCGGGCGGTCAGGTGTCCGCTGTCACTGAACGCCACCGCGTAGTTGAGGCCGGCAACGCGCGTCAGCGATTGCTCGTACCGGTCGTCGCTGGCGGAGTCCACGTCGGCGCGAACACTGTGCTCGCGGATGAAGCCGCCCGTGTTCGACGGCCGCACGATCCGCTCGTAGCTCCCGAAGATCGTCCCGACGCCGCGCCTGCGCACGAAGCCGAGATCGTTGCGAAAGGCGTCGCCGACGTGCACCAGGCCGGCGCGCACGCGGTTGGCGTTGGTATCCAGCCGGACACTGGTGCGCCCCGCCCAGTCGTCGTCCTGCCCCAGCGATTCGCTTCGCAGTGCGAACGCCTCGATCTCGATCGTGCGCGTCGGCTCCAGCCGCAGGTCGATGCCTCCAACGCGATTGAAGCTGTCGAGGCCGGACGTCTCGCGTCCGAGATACACCGCCCCCACCGACGCGGAGGGCGTCAGTTCATGGCTGATGCGCGCGACGGTGACATTGGCGCCAGGTCCCTCGTCAGAATCGCCGGTCTGCACGGTCAGCAGGCCGATTCCCTGGCGCCCGGCCCGGCCCGTCAGGCGCAGTCCTCCGAGCACCGGCACCGGCTGGCCCGCCGATGAGAGGCCGATGCGGCGGCTGAAGAACGGCACGAAGTCGTTGCGCTCCTCCTCGGTCGCCCCGAGGCCCACCTGGAAGCTCGACGAATTCTCGAGAAAGAACTGCCGCTTTTCGGGGAAGAACAGGCTGAACCTGGTGAGATTGATTTGCTGCTCGTCGGCTTCGACCTGCGAAAAATCGGTGCGCAGGCTCGCGTCGAGGAGGAGCGAGGAGGTCACGCCCCATTTCACGTCGACGCCACCGTCGCCCTTGCCGACCCACCCTCTCGTGGCCGGCCCGGTGCGGTTGAGCTGCGCGGTCGTGAACGGCGTGATCCGCAGGTCGTGCCCGCGGCGGACGCCGCCAATCCCGCTCAACACGCCGCCGTAGCCGATCGCGTAGTGGGAGAACTGGCGAGGCACCGGCGACCAGGTCGAGAACTCATATTTCTTCCGCACGATGCGCATCAGGTTCAGTCCCCAATCCTGATTGTCGCGATCGGGAAACCGGAGCGTCTTGAACGGAAGCGCGAACTCGAGGCTCCAGCCGTCGTCACGGATCCGCGTGCGGACGATCCAGGCGCCGTCCCAGTTGGCGTCGGTCCGCCGGCCATTCTCGGCGACCTGGACGTCGCGCTGCGCCCCGCCCGGATTCACCATGAACGCGTAGGCGTTGCGCTTGTCGAGGAACGTGTCGAAGATGAGCGTCAGCACGTCGTTCTGGAACCCGCCGAAGTCGCGCCGCAGCTCGTTGGTGACGAGTCGTTCAGGCTCGGGGTCGTACATCACCGCGCCGACGTACAGCATGTCGTCGTCGTAGAGAAAACGGACGTCGGTGCGCTCGGTCGACGGCGAGAATTCGTCTGGCGCCTGCTGGTAGAAGTCGGCGGCCGGTTGTGCCGTCTGCCACGCCGGCTCGTCGAGCACGCCGTCGACGACGATCGGCTCGGAGACCCGGACCGCGGCCACTCGCTTGGCCGCACGCACGGCGTCGAGATCGACGTCCTGGCCCGCAGCGATCGCCGGGGCGGCCGCCAGCACACAGATCGATAGCAGCGCGGCCCTGAGATACGCGGGGAGGCGCACTTACGCGACGCCCAGCTCGCGCTCGAGACGAGCCACCAGCATGTCGAGCTCGGCCGAGACCGCGGCCACGGTGTCGGGCTGGCTCAAATCCACGCCCGCCCGCGCCAGCAGTTGCATCGGATAGTCGCTGCCGCCGGCACGCAGCAGGGTCAGGTATCTGGAGACGCCGTCCGCCTTCCGTGCCTCGTCGGGCGCGCGCAGGTCCTGCATCAGCCGCGCGGTGGACGCAAAGCACGTGGCGTACTGGTAGACGTAGTACGGCGTGCTGAAGAAGTGCGGAATCCGGGCCCAGGTCACGCGCGACACCGCCTCCTGCTCGATGACGTCGCCGTAATAGTCGCGCAGCAGCCCCGTGTAGATGGCGTTGAGCGCGTCCGACGTGATCGGATGGTCCTGTTCGACCAGCCGGTGGGCCTGCAGCTCGAAGTCGGCAAACATCACCTGCGTATAGAAGGTGCTGGCGATGCTGTCGATGGCGTGCTGCAGCAGCACGATCCGCTCGTCGCGCGTTCGTGCGCGTTCGAGCATCAGGTCCAGGAAGAGCGCCTCGTTGAGCGTCGACGGTACTTCCGCCACGAAGATCGTGTAGCCGGCGTAGACGAACGGCTGCGTCTGGTGCGCCAGCAGCGTGTGCATCGAGTGGCCCATCTCGTGCGCCAGCGTGAACACGGCATCGAGCGTCTCGTTGTAGTTGAGCAGCATGTACGGGTGCGCGCCGTACACGGGCGCCGAATACGCGCCGCTCTTCTTCCCCACGTTCTCGAACACGTCGATCCAGCGGTCCTCGAAGGCCCGGCGCACGTGCTGCTGGTAATCCACCCCCAGGGGCGCCACCGAATCGACGATCCATTCGCCGACCTCGTCGTACGGATACCGCGTGTCGTGCTCGACCAGCGGGACGAAGATGTCGAACAGCCGGTAGTCGTCCAGGCCCAGCACCTTCTTGCGCAGGCGATGGTAGCGCCGCAGCGGCTCGACGTTGCCCTTGGCCGACGCGATCAGGTTGTCGACCACCGAGGTCGGGATGTTGTTGCCGTGCAGCGCCGCGTCGAGCGTGGTCGCGTAGCCGCGCGACTGCGCGTGGAACCAGTCGCGCTGCAGCACGCCGTTATAGAGCGACGCGTAGGTGTTCTGGTTGTCCGCGTACGCCTGGTGAAAGGCGCGGTAGGCGGTGGCCCGATCCTCCTGCCGCCGGCTGGTCTCGAGCAGTACCCGGTACTGGCCGTAGGTCAGCGTCACACATTCGCCATCCGACAGCGTGATCGTCGGGTGCTTCATGTCGGCGGTCGTCAGCGCCGCATAGCTGTCGTGCGGCACGCTGTTGAACCGTCCCGCAAACGACATCAGGCGCTCGCCCTGCTCGTCGAGCACGTGCTCCTGCTCGTGAAACAGGCTCTCGATCGCGAACCGGTAGACGCCGAGCTCCGCGTTGGCATCGAGCCAGCCGCGGACCGTCTCCAGCGGAATCGCCAGCAGCTCCGGGTTGAACCACGAGCTCGCCTGCTGCTCGCGCGCGAACAGGATCTGCACCTGCTGGCGCCGCGCGTTGATCTCGTTGTCCCGCTGGTCCTGGTCGTACTGGAGCGAGGCGAAGTACCACACCCGGTAGCTCAGGGCTCCCATCGCGTCCATCGCGCGAAACGACGCGAGCAGCTGCTCCGGGCCCAGACCGAGGGTCCCCTGAAAGGCCTTGAAGGATTCGATCGCCTTCTCGAGCTGCTGGTAGTTGCCGGTCCATTCGTCCCAGTTGGGGCAGATGGCGGTGACGTCCCACGTGTACCGCGCCGGGATCTGGTCGCGGCCCTGAAGGGTGCCTGTGACCGGACGAAACGTATTCATGATCGAAGCAGCCCGGCAAGCGCCGGATAGTCCGCGGGTACCCGCACGCTGTGGCGCGGACGCTTCAACGCGTCGGCAAGAACGGGCGGCAGCGCCACGGTCTCGCCGATGGCGGGCTCGACCACTTCACGGAACTTCGCGGGATGCGCCGTGGCAAGAAACACACCGAGGGCGCCGGCATCCTCGGCGAGCGCCTGCTGCAAACCCAGCCATGCAATCGCGCCGTGCGGATCCAGCAGGTAGCTCGTGCGGTGATACATCTCTCGAATCTCGTCCAGTACCCGGGAATCTTCAAATGCCACGCCCGACACGTCGTGCCGGAGACGACCGAGATCGTGTCCGTACATCGCCTGCATCCGCTCGAAATTGCTCGGCGCGCCCACATCCATCGCGTTGGCGACGGTGCGAATCGAGGGACGCGGCTCATAGCGTCCTGTTCGCAGGTACTCGGGCACGACGTCGTTGACATTGGTGGAGGCGATGAAGCGCTTGATCGGCAGGCCAAGACGCTTGGCGATGAGCCCGGCCGTCAGGCTGCCGAAGTTGCCGCTCGGCACCGAGACGATGGGCGGCGTCGCCAGACGCATCATCGTGAAGTAGTAGAACACCTGCGGCAGCAGGCGTCCAAGGTTGATCGAGTTCGCCGGCGTCAGCCACACGTGCGTGCGCAGGTCGTCGTCTGCGAAGGCCTGCTTGACGAGCCGCTGGCAATCGTCGAACGTGCCCGCGACGGCGACGGCCGTGATGTTGTCGCCAAGCGACGCCATCTGCGCCTCCTGGACGTCGCTGACCTTGCCCTCGGGATACAGGACGACCACGCGCGTGTCGGGCACGCGGTGAAACGCCTGTGCCACGGCGCTTCCCGTGTCGCCCGACGTCGCCACGAGAATCGTCAGCGGCGTGCCGTCGGTGAAGTGGTGCAGCAGGCGCGCCTGCACGCGGGCCCCGACGTCCTTGAACGCGAGCGTCGGACCGTGAAACAGCTCGAGCGCCCAGACGCGGTCGCTGACCGGCACCAGCGGCACCGGAAAATCGAGCGCATCCTTCACCAGCGCCGCCAGATCCGGCGCCGACATCTCGTCCCTGAAAATGTGCGCGCCGACCAGCGAGGCAATCTCGACGATGTCGGTGGTGTGACGGAGGGCGTCGAGGGTCGCCGGCGGCAGCGGATCGAACCGCTCCGGCATGTACAGGCCGCCGTCCGGCGCGGTGCCGGCGAAGAGCGCGTCGACAAACGACACGGGCGGCGAGGCGCCGCGGGTGCTAATCCATTTCATCTAGAAGGCTCTGGACTCTGGGCTCTGGGCTTTGGGATTTGGGCTTTGGGCTTTAGGCTCTGGGGCGGCCAGAGGCCTGAGGCCTGATATCTCGTCATGCCTGCATCGGCTCGGGGCGGATCGGGATCGGCTGACCCCGGTCGTTGATGGCGACGAGCACGACCTCGGCTTCGGTCACCTTGACGTGCTCGCCGTGGCCGGTCGCGCCAGGGCTGACCGGCGGCGTGCCCCACCGTTCGGCCTCCACCGACACGCGCACCGTGATCGATGTGCGCCCCACACGAACGGTCTCGGTGTAGAAGCTGACGATGTCGCCAAGGAACACCGGCGCGTGGAACTCGACCTCGCGCATCGCCTTCGTCACGTAGCGGTGCGCGGCCACCTTGCGCGCCTCAACCGCCGACGCCAGGTCGATGTGCGACAGGATCACCCCGCCGAAGATCGTTCCCATGGCGTTGGTGTCCTTCGGCAGCAGGATCACTTTGATGGCAGGCACGCGCTCGGTCATGCAAGCTGCCATTTTATCTCTGTCGCCAGGAGAAATCCGTTTATCATGTTTCTCAGCATGGGCACAGTGACCAATGGTCGCACGTCTCCAGCGCCGGCGTCGGCGGCGAGCACGTCGACGACGCACGCGTGGAACGTGCACGACGCCAGCGAGCTCTACGAGGTGGCGCGCTGGGGCCACGGCTATTTCTCGGTCAACCCGGCCGGTCACGTGCAGGTGCATCCGACGAAGGAACCGGAGCGCGGCATCGACCTCAAGGAGCTCGTCGATCGCCTGCAGCTCCGCGGGATCAGCCTGCCGGTGCTCGTTCGATTCACCGACATCCTCAAGCACCGCCTCGGCGAAATCCACGGCGCGTTTCAAGCCGCCATCGCGCAGCACCAGTACCAGGGCGCCTACAGTTGCGTCTACCCGATCAAGGTGAACCAGCAGCGCCAGGTGGTCGAAGAGGTCCTCAACTTCGGCCGGCCCTACAAGTTCGGGCTGGAAGCGGGCTCGAAGCCCGAGCTGCTGGCGGTGATGGCGCTCGCCGACAACGAGACGCCGATCATCTGTAACGGCTTCAAGGACGCGGAATACATCGAAGCGGCGATGCTCGCGCTCAAGATCGGGCGCAACATCATCCCGGTCGTCGAAAAGTACACCGAATTAGGCGTGATTCTTGAAATAGCCGAGAAAATCGGGGTCCGTCCCCAGATCGGCATGCGCGCCAAGCTCGCCTCGCGCGGCAGCGGCCGCTGGCAGTCGTCGGGCGGGTTCCGATCGAAGTTCGGCCTGACCGTCACCGAGATCATGCGCGGCCTCGAGGAGCTGAAGGGCCGCGGCATGCAGGACTGCTTCAAGCTGCTGCACTTCCATCTCGGCAGCCAGATCACCAACATCCGCATCGTCAAGGGCGCCCTCAACGAGGCGGCGCGCGTCTACGCGGAGCTGGCGAAACTGGGTGCCGGCCTGCAATACCTGGACGTGGGCGGCGGGCTGGGCGTGGACTACGACGGTTCGCAGACGAACTTCGAATCGAGCATGAATTACACGCTCCAGGAGTACGCCAACGACGTCGTCTATCACATCCAGACGGTGTGCGATGAGGCGGGCATCCCCCATCCGACGATCATCTCCGAGAGCGGACGCGCGGTCGTGGCCTACCACAGCGTGCTGGTGTTCAACGTCCTCGGCGTGTCCGGGTTTGGCACCGAGGTCGTGCCGACGACGGCGCATCCCGACTGGGAGCAGCCGCTGGTCGACCTGGTGGAGACGTACAACAACGTCAACTCGAGAAATGCGCTCGAGGGGTTTCACGACGCGCAGCAGGCGCTCGACATGGCGCTGAGCCTGTTCAATGGCGGCTACCTGCCGCTCGAGCAGCGGAGCGCGGCCGAGAACCTGTTCTGGGCGATCCTGACCAAGCTGCAGAAGATCGCGCAGACGATGAGCGAAGTGCCGGAGGATCTGCAGAATCTCGACGAGCAGCTCTCCGACACCTACTTCTGCAACTTCTCGCTGTTCCAGTCGATCCCGGACAGTTGGGCGATCAAGCAGCTCTTCCCGGTGATGCCGATCCACCGGCTCAACGAGAAGCCCGCCAACCACGCGGTGCTCGGCGACATCACCTGCGACTCCGACGGCAAGCTCGATCGCTTCGTCGACCGGCGTGACGTGAAGAAGACGCTGCCGCTCCACACCGTCAACGGCGGCTCGTACTACCTCGGCGTCTTCCTGGTGGGCGCCTACCAGGAGATCCTCGGCGACCTCCACAACCTGTTCGGCGATACCCACGCCGTGCACGTGACCCTCGACGACAATGGCGAGGCGCGCCTCGACACGCTGATCAAGGGCGACACGGTGCGCGAGGTGCTGGATTACGTGGAATTCGACGCCGACTCGCTGCTCGGAAAGCTACGCACGGACGTGGAGAGCGCGGTGCGGGAAGGCCGGATGGACTACGAAGGCGCAGGCCGTCTCCTGCGCTTCTACGAAGACGGCCTGCACGGATATACCTACCTCGAAGGATGAATCGCGGCAGCTCAGCGCCGGTCGTTCGGCCGCCTGCTCGCCGCTCCTTGCTCGATGCCGGCCGCCGGCGTCCCAAGCCCGCCAGCGCCAACCACCGTCACCGTCGCGGCGCGCCTGATCGTGGTGCCGTCGCTGAGCGTCAGGATGGCCGTGACGACATGCTGCCCCGGCGCCATGCGCTTGATTGAGAACTGATGCGCTGCGGCCGCGCGCGCGCCGTTGAGCGTGATGGCATGCGAGCCGCCCGACAGGTCCTCGTCAGACACCCACTCGAGCATCAACTCGCGGCTTCGCGCATCAGGCTCGACGCGCATGCGAACCACCACGTCGCCGCCCCCGATGAACGATGGCGCCGTCAACGCGAGCGGCTGAACCTTCTCACCCGCCTCAGCGGTGCCGCCGAACATCACGATACCTGCTACCCAGAACGCCAGGAATAAGTGCCGTCTCATGAATCGCCTGCCTCCTGCGACCACAGGGGGCAACGAAGATGCCAACGACCACGCGCAATCCGCGCGAAACCAGGCCTGAATTTGCACGAAGCCGCATCTGACCACGACAATCGTGTCGGTATCGCTGTATATCTGGACGTAAATGGCGCGATCGGATGGCGAGCGCGGGCGGGGGCGACGAGGCTCTGCGCTGCGCGGCTGGAGCCGCGCGCCCCACGCGGTCCAAGGTCAGACAATTATGATGATTCGATGGATCGAGGCTTCAATCTCGTAGCGGAGCCCTGACGAGTCAGAGCCGGTGCGTGTAGAGCAGTTTCACGGCGGCGCTGCGGTCGAGGGTGCGTAGCCGGTCGTCGAGATCCAGCCAGTTCGTCATCCACACGAAATAGATATCGTTGCCGGGCTTCGCAATCCAGCGAAACCGCGACTGCCAGCCAAGCCCGCCCGTGATCGAGTCGTACTGAATGTTGTTCGACACCGACACGAAGGGACTGAACTGGGTGTTGATCATTCCGCGAAAGAGCCTGGTCGAAAATCTGCCTTCGGCCAGGTCCACATCGTTGAATTCGGCCACCATCTGCGCCAGGAGGCCGCGGCGCGGCCGTACCGTGATCGTTCCCCGCAGGTCACGGCGATGGCCCGAGTAGAAGGTGCCGACTGAAACGTTGCCGGAAAACGCAACCGGACGCTTCTCGGCGGTGTTGACCCCGAACACATACCGCAGATAGTCGTACTCCTGCCCGAACGGCAGCGTGATGCCTGACGCGATGCGGAAGGGCTCGGGCAGCCGCTCCCAGATCGGGTTGATGTTGAACCGGATATCGTCGCCGGACTGGAAGTCGAGGTTGAACAGGAACATGTTGTTCTTTTCGAGCCATCGCCCGCGGGTGTCGCTGAACCAGTCGTACCAGACCTCGGCGCCGGCTTGCCTGACGATGCGGCTGTTTCGCGGACGCGGCGCAAACTTCCACCGGGTGGCGTATTCGCGGTTGTCGGCGCGCTGGCGGAACCCGACCGCCGGGTCGAAATTCTTCTGGAACTCCTTCAGGACTACTCGCCCGCTCCACCGGTCGTTGGGATACATCAGGCGGAAGCCGAACCCGGCGTCGTCACCTCTGCCGGTGCCGTCGGGAGTCCTGACGTAGTACGCGTTGATATCGAGGTTTTGCGATCCGCGGAACTGCGAGGTCGTAAATTGAACATCACCGCCAATGGTTTCGCGGTCGTGGATGGATGACTCCCGCGTCGCTCGCCGCGTGTAAATCATCCCCACATACGATTGCCTGAACAGTGAGCGCTTCGTCCGAAAGACCGTGACATCCTCGCCCGGCGCCGCCCCCTGCTCTCCGGTGCGCACGTGCAGCAGTCCGAGGTTGAGGCCGGCGGCAGACCCCGCAACCTTGACGCCGTAGTCGATATCCTGCGGCTGTCCACGATCGTTGAGCCCGACCCGGCGCGAGAAGAATGCGGTCATGTCCTGGGGCGATTCACGCGAGAAGTCGAAGTTGCCGCTGCTTTCGAGAAAGAAGTCGCGTTTCTCGGGAAAGAACACCGGAAATCGCGTCAGATTGACCTGCCGATCGTCCACCTCGGTTTGCGCGAAGTCGGTATTGAGCGTCAGGTTCGCTCGCAATTGAGGCGTGATGTTGTAGAACAGGTCGAGACCTTCGCTGCCGCGGTAGACGGCAGGGCGCCCAGGCCCGCTCTGCTGGAGGTAGGTGCCGAGCACGTACGGCTTGATGTCGAGTCCGTGGCCCTGGCTGACGTCGGAGATGCCGACGACCCGGCCGGCCGAGGCCAGGGTGAGCAGCCCCTGGTTGCGAGCCCACCCGCTCCAGAAATCCTCTTCGGTCTTGCGTCGCACGGTCCGCTGAAAGTTGGCGCCCCATTCCGTCGCGTTGGGATCGAAGTTCAGCGTGTGGAAAGGGATCTCCACCTCCACCGTCCAGCCTTCATCGGAGCGGCGCACTCGAGCCAGCCATATCCCGTTCCAGGCGCGGTTCTGCGTGATCGCGGTGGCGCCTCCTGCCCCGGGCACCAGTTGCGCATCGCCCATCGCTCCCGCCGGGTTGACCTCGAAGTAAAAGCCACTCCGCCGATCGTTCAATGGATCGAGCATCCACATGAACCGATCGTCGGCGTTCAACGCGCCGTCGCGGATCATCTGGTTGCCCAGGATCCCGTCCGGATCGGAATCGAACAGCCGCGCGCCGATGTACAGGTTGTCTCGGCTGAACAGCATCCGCACCTGCGTGCGCTCCGTCCCGGCCTCGCCGTTTCGCGGCTCGGATTGTCTGAAATCGGTAATCGGCTGGGCGCGCTCCCACGACGGCTCGTCGAGGAGGCCGTCTACGACGATTCGCTCGGTGGAATCCAGCCGGATGGCTGTCGCTGTCGGGCGTTCAGGGGTCACCGCGACAGATACTGATTGGGCGGCCGCCGGTCGCGCCGAGATCGCGATGCTGAGTGCGGCCAGAAGAATATGGGTACGATGCAGCGTCATGGACGCGGCAATTGTACGTGAGTCGTCTTTACGTCTCGCCCTCGTGCGTCAGGACGCGCGTCGCCGCAAGTCTGAAAAGCGTCTGCACGCGCGCTGGAAGCGCTCGTTGAGCGGACCCGCGATGTCGGCAGGGACGGGGCCGAGGCGCGCCCACTGGGCCTGCAGGCTCCGCACTTCCTGCTCAGCCGAACGCCAGCGTGCCTCTTCGTTTTCCGCCGCGGTGCGGGCGCCGCCCATGGTGTTGGCAGCCAGCCGCTCGCGCCACTGCTCGGCGAGACGTTCGGCTGGTGAGAGACTCGCCCTCGGCTGGTCACTCTCCTCCAGCAGTTCCTCGACCTTCTCCAGCAGCTTTTCCATCCGCCGGCGCGTGCCCTCGGGATCGAGGTCGGTGCCGCCGAACGCCGCGGGCCACACGCGCACGAGGCGTGCGAGGACGTCGTGATAGCGGGTCGAGAACTCCTGCTGCATCGGCCGCGGCAGTTCCGGCGCCTGCTGCCACGTCGTGCGCGCCTGCTGTACCGACGCATGCAGGTTCTCCGGGGCCGCGCCGGCTTCCGCGCCCTCGGCGGGAAGCAGGGATTCGAGCTCGCGGATCACCGCGTCACGGGGCGCCGCCTTGGCCTGCAGCTCCACCTGGTCGCGGTGCTTGTAGCGGTCGAAGAAGTGGTCGCACGCGGCGCGGAACCGCTGCCAGATGGCGTCGGATTTCGGCTTGCGCACCGGCCCGACGGTTTTCCACTGCGCCTGCAGTTGCTTGACCTGGTTCGCGGCCGCATCCCACTCGGTTGAATCGGCGAGCGCCTCGGCCTGCGCACAGAGCGCTTCCTTCTTCGCGAGGTTGCCGGCCCACTCTTCCTTGCGGTGCTTCAGGTCCTCCTGGCGGCGCGTGAAGAACGCGTCGCATGCCGCGCGAAACCGCTCCCATACCGCCTTCTCATGACCGCGGCTGACGGGGCCGACCGTCTTCCACTCGGCTTGCAGCGTCTGGATCTCGGTGGCGGTCTTGACCCAGTCGGTCGAGCCCGACAGCGCCTCGGCGCGCTCGCAGCACGCGACTTTCCTGGCAAGGTTGCCCGCGCGCTCCTCGTTCTGGGCGGCGAAATGCGTCGCCGTCCGGTTGAACACCTCGTCCTGCGAGGTCTTGAACCGGCGCCACATCGCTTCGCCCTGTGCGCGCGGCGCCAGCGCCACCTGCTTCCAGCGCGTCTGCAGCTCGCGCATCTTCCGGCCCGAGACCTCGAGGTTTTCTTCGGCCTTGAGCGCCTCCATCTCCTTGCAGAGCGTTTCCTGCACCTGCAGGTTGGCCCAGCGCTGCCAGTCGTCCGCGTCGCGAAGCTCCTGGACACGCGGGCCAAGTGTCGTGCGCGCGGCCTCGAGCCGGGCCTGAAGCTCCTGCCGATCCTTCTTCGACGGCACGGGCGCGCGGTCGTCGAGTGCCGACCGGATGTCGCGCAGCGCCCGATCGCCGGCCTTGAGCGTGATCTGCTCCGACGCGGCGAGCAGCTCGACCTGCCGGCAGACCTGCTGGAGACGCCGCAGGTTGTCCTGCTCCTGCTTCGTGCGGATCGCCTGCTGCTGATGCTCCTTCTCTTCGAGCGTCGCGATCGCGCGCTCGAGGCGTTCGGCCGCCGCCGCATTGGCGGACGCGTGCTCGCGCAGCACGTCCGCGTCGCGACGCAGCCCGCGCCACCGCGCGATCACTTCCTCGAGCGGTTGTTCGGAGGCGACGAGCTGTTCGAGCTCGGTGGCGAGGGTATCGAGCCGGGCTGAGGCGGCCTGCGCGAGGACGCGGCGCCGGTCGCGGTCTTCGAACGCGCGGCAGGCGTCCTGAAAGCGCCGGTTCAGCGAGGCCGCGTAGTCAGATGGCATCGGCGGCAGGTTGTCCCACTGCACTTTGAGCTCGGCAACCCGATCGACCGCGGCGCCGTCGGACAGCCGTTCGAGCTCCTCGCAGATCGCCACCCGATCGGCCTGCTCCCTGGCAATCGCCTGCTGGCGCGCCTCTTCGGCGGCGCGCTCCTGCCGGCGTTCGGCAATCGCCTCGCGCACGGCGTCGCTCGCCGTCTCGAACTGCTGGACGAGCAGCGGCTCGACGTCGACGTCGGCCTGCATCTCGGCCCATGCCAGACGCGTCTGGGCCAGCGCGGCCGTGGCCTCATCCGGATCGGCAATCGCGACGAGCGCTTCGGCCGTGTGCAGGAGCGCGACCGCACGCTGGCGGTCGCCGGCGTTCATGCGGACAGAGGACTCGTCGTGCGCCGGGGTCGCGGGTTCGTCCAGCAGCCGAAGCCTCGCGCGTCCGCGCCGGGAGGCCACCTTGTTGCGGGCGCGCTGCGCGATGGCGGCAAGCGCCTCGCGATCGGTCACGCGCTCGAGCGCCGCGACCGCGGCATCGGTGTGCTCGCTTTTCAGCGCGACGTTGAGAATCTCGTCCGGCTCGTGCAGGCGCGCGAGCGCGCGGAGGCGCGTGGAGCTGTCCTGCGCGTGCCGGCTCACGGAGCCGAGCGCTTTCGGATCCTCGATCAGGTCGATAATCGCGGCGCGTACGGTGGGAGACGAACTGTCGCGGGCCACGAGCACGATCTCCTTCGTCCGACCGAGCGCGAGAAGCTGGCGCGACGCGTCGATGGCCTGCGCGACCTCATCGGCCTCGGCAGCGACGCCGGCAAGGCCGCGCACCGCTTCGGCTCGCACCTCTTCGTCGGGATCGGTGCGCGCGATCTCGCCGAGGACGCCGACGTTGTCGATGCGCGTGACGGCGGCCCGTCGAACCCGCGGCTCGGCGTCTTCGCGGGCGACCGCATGGAGCGCGTCCCCTTCGTCGGCGCCGAAGTCATAGACGGCGGCGACCCGAACGGTCGGATCCGCGTGTTTCCAGCGAGGGAGAGGACGAAGCTTTTCGAGAATACCCATGTCTTCTATTGTGAAAGCGATCCGGCGAGCGCCGGATCGTTTGGTCTAAGCCTCACGGTGAATGCCGTTCGCCCGACCGCCCGCGTCGGCGGCCGAAACCCGTAAGTCGTTACATGTCCCGTCACACTGGTCGCTCGTCTGCCGTTACATCCCGGACCCGCGCCCGCAGCCTTCGGATGCGTTCCTCGGCTTCGACTGGCATTCGAGCGGTGTGACCACCAGGTCAACGGGAGCGCCCAAAGAATGCATCAGTGGTTAGGCGGCAAAGGAGCGATATCGCGTAAACGCCAACCGACATTTTGGATCTCTGCGAACGGTTGGCCGTAGATCCCCGAACCCTTACTATAGGCCAGTCGCATGGCGGCCAAGGTTGAGAGTGTTGCCCTGCAGGATAGGTACCAGCTCCTTGCCGTATTCGACCCTGGGCCCAAGGGCCGGCGTTCCACAATCGCACTCCTCGGATCGTCGTCAGGCCGCTACAAGTCTTCCGTCGAAGCAATCAAGGCGGAAGCCATCACCGAACTGGCTGCGGCGGAACGTGGTCTGCCCGTCGCGAGGGTAACGGCCGCGAGTCTGAAAAAGGTCCTCGGTTGTGCGACTGGACAGAAGTGGCAGGCCCGGGCGGAAGAGCGTTTCAATCCGACGGGGCGGTACAAACACTGGTCGCACGGCGCGGCCGGCGCCGCCGCCGCGGCCCTCAAAGTCGCTGGCGAACACCGAGATTCGGTCGGAATGCCGTTTGATCTTCAACCTGTCCTGACGCCTTCGACCGATCCTCACTGAGACGGACAACAGAGACACGGAGGCCAACAACGGGCGCCGGTGGAGAGGCGCACCAGACGGCCTGTCGCGCTAGTCGCTTCCGCCGCTTCCCTTGAACTGATCGTCCTCGTCCGCAAAGAGGACGTTGAAGCTTGTCAGCGAGCCGTAGCAGCCGCTCACGTATCCCTGCAGCTTCACTTTCACATCGTCGGGGAGCGAGGACGCGTTCACCTGCTGCTCGAGCGTGCGCAGGCGATTGCGCAGCATCACGACCTTGTGAAAGAAGGTCTCGATCGGCCAGCTCTTCTCCTGCTGTCCCGCCGCGGCCGGCCGCAGCACCAGGGTGCCGCCGCGCCACTTTTCAGCGGGCACCGCCGCCGTGATGCCGGCTTCCTCGCGGATGATGCGGCGCAGCAGCAGCTCGAGATCGTCCGGGGTGGCAGTCATGGCAGGTGCAATCCTCTCTCGATCGCTGACGATGGGGAACGGCTCGCCCGAGGCCCGGCGCGGGCGCGGCGCGGAAGGCGATGTCGATGCCGACGTGCGCGGCGCCGTTGCAGGAACCGGGGCACCAAACACCGCCACCCTGGGACCGCCGCGGTAGTTGTGCTCGCTGCGGCACAAATCGCAGGCCACGCGCAGGGGGGTTCCTGCCCCGTCCACGACGATGACCGTGTGATGGCGATCGGTCTTGCAGGCGCGGCAGTAGTCCTCGATCGACACTCCCGCTCGATACCTCTGTTCCGACATGTGGCCTCCATGATCTCATGCCTTCGCGGACCGTAAAGGTCCGCGCCGCAACAGATCAGCGCCGCGTCGAGCACGGAGGGGCCGTACAAGAGAAAGGGCCGGCGAGAGCCGGCCCTTTCCCTGACAACCGACAACCGACAACTGACAACTGACAACTGACA
>CANIBQ010000032.1 GCA_947465645.1 Acidobacteriota bacterium
AGGTGTGGGACTTTGCGATGGCGTCGCTGGCGTTTGGCGTGCAGATGCAGGGCAACACCATCGCCGACGCGCGCGTGGTCTTCGGCGGCATCTCGGGCAAGCCGTACCGCGAGACGGCGGTCGAGAACTTCCTCAAGGGCAAGGCGCTCAGCGCGGGTCTCACCGCGCAGGCCCAGGCGGTCGCGCTGACGGCCGCGGCGCCGCTCAAGTACAACGCGGAGAAGATTGACATGGCCAAGGGGCTGCTCGCCTCGGCGATCGAGAAACTCTCCGCCTAGCGCTGCTTCCATCAGCACGTAGTGTCCGGCGTAAGCCGGACCATCTCGTAGGGCGGACCTTCAGGTCCGCCTTTTTTTTCAGCGGCTCGGCTCGAGACTGGCCGCTGCGAGCGTCCTGCGACGCCGGGTATTCGCCTCCGCTCGCCGGCTCGGCACGCCCGCTGAGAGGCATGACACCGGAGGATGCGTCGCGGCGCCGGTCCCGGCGACATCCCATGGGGCGGACATTGCCGGCATGAGGAACCTTGTCATTCACGGGTACTTTGGCGTTGTCTCGTACTACCCTTCACTGAGCTGCTGAAGTTTCTGCAACGCGGCGTTCTGGATGCGACTCGGACCGGCCCAATTCTTCATTTTCCTCTGGGGCACAGAGTTCGCTTCAGGCACCAGGGTGGATCAGCAACCACCGAAGCTGCTCGATCGAGTACGACACACGATTCGCGCGCGCCATCACAGCCGGCGGACAGAGGAGGCGTACGTCCACTGGATCCGTCGGTACATCGTGTTCCATCGTAAGACCCACCCGTCCGAGATGGGCGGCACGATCTGGATCATCGGCGTCATCCTCTACGGCGCAGGCCTCAGAATCCAGGACTGCCTCGAGTTGCGCGTCAAGGACCTCGACTTCGATGGGCGACGTGAAGCGCCAGCACGAGCTCGACCTGGCGAAGGGTGTGGGACGTGCCGTCCTCCCGTTTGCGCTCGACCGCAAGTACCCAAATGCTTCCACGGACTGGGCCTGGCAGTTTGTGTTTCCCGCCGCGCGGATCTGCCGCGATCCGCAGTGGGGTCCGCCCTCTCGCTTTCATCTGCACGAGTCGGTGGTGCAAAAGGCGATCACGGCCGCTGTGCGCCGGGCCGGTCTCACGAAGACTGTAAGCCCGCACGTGTTTCGCCACTCGTTTGCGACGCACCTACTTGAAGACGGGTACGACATCCGGACGGTGCAGGAGCTGCTCGGGCATCGCGATGTCAGCACCACCATGATCTATTTGCACGTGCTCAATCGTGGGGCGTTGGGCGTCCGCAGCCCGGTCGATCGTTGTGAGAGGGGGACGGGGGACGTTTTAGCCCGCAACGCTCGCGGGTTATCCGCGCCGGGCGCTCACGACTACTCTTCGGCATTAACCCTTTGGGCTCAACAGTTGTCGAGCACGCCGCGGGTGCACTCGGTCCGCAAATAACGCGCGAAGCCCACGCGTATCCCTCGCCCCCGCGGGTCAACACGGCATCCCGAATGGGCACTGTTGTCGTGCTACCATCCCCGCCTTGTTACAGATGCGAGTGATCGGCACGGCGAGCAGCCGTCCGCGGTAGCCCGCAAGTGAGCGGTTCCGGTCTACTTAAAGACTGTTGGGAGGTTCGGGGGCTGGTCCGAAGCGAGAGGTGGCGATGAAGGTCACGGAAGTCTGGCGATATCCGGTCAAGACAATGGCTGGAGAGAAACTGGAACGGGCAGACGTCGGGTCTCTCGGCATCGAAGGTGATCGGGTCGTGCATGTCGAGAACTCCACAGGCCGGGTGATCACTTCTCGTTCGCATCCGCGGTTTCTGGGGCACAAGGGCTCGCTGGGCTTGCGCGGAGAGGTCATGGTCGACGGCCGGCCCTGGGACAATCCACAGGTTGCCGCCGAGGTTGAGGACATTGCCGGACCGGGTTCAAAGCTCGTGCGCTATGACGGTGCCGAGCGCTTCGACGTGTTGCCGTTGTTGGTGGCCACCGACGGGGCGATCGCGGCCTTCGGCCACGACCATCGCCGCTTGCGGCCAAACATCGTGATTGGCGGCGTCGCGGGCCTGACCGAAGGTGAGTGGCCGGGCGCTTGCCTGCGAATCGGCAAAGTCCTCATCGGCGTCCAGGATCTGCGTCTGCGCTGCATCATGACTTCGTACGATCCCGACACCCTGATCCAAGACAAGAAAATCACACGTGACATCTATAAACGGTTCGACGGCAAGCTTGCGCTCAACTGCTTCGTGATCGAAGGCGGGGAGATTACCGTTGGAGACGAGGTGCAACTGGTGCGGGGGCGGGGCTGCGCAGAATCCGCAGCGATCATTGAATAGGCCAATCATGGACACTGACCAATGATGTTCGCCCTCCTAACCCCAGCTTGCAGCCGACGGCGCTGGGCGCGATCATGAAGCGCCGCGGCTGAAGCTGAACGTTATGCCGGTACGACACCACGAAGAACATGAACGAACATGCCTGAACTCGCGCGCTTCCTCGGTATCGTGATCGGCATGTTCTACCGCGAGCACGGGGTGCCGCACATTCACGCGGTGTACGGAGAACACGAAATCTCGGTGGAAGTCGAAACGGGGAGGATTCATGGGCACTTCCCGCCTCGGGCGCTCAAGCTCGTGCTTGAATGGATGAACCTTCACACTGCAGAATTGCTGGAGAACTGGCAACTGGCCAAGCAGGGCCAGCCCTTGAAGCGGATTGCGCCCCTGGAGTGAGCGGCATGAACTATCACATCGTTGAGGCTCGCTACGTGGCTGGGCACGTCGTTTGGCTCCGCTTTCGAGACGGGACCAGCGGCGAGATCGACTTGGAGTCCGTTCTCGAGGGGCCGGTGTTCGAACCCCTGCGGGACACATTGGTATTCCGCCAGTTCCAGATCCATCCCGAGTTTCACACGCTGGTCTGGGCGAACGGCGCCGACCTCGCGCCGGAATTCTTGCACGACAACGTACGAGTCACGGCATAACATCCGGCTGCACCCGACGCCGCCGCGCCGCTCGCGCGCCGCTTACCGGCGCGGGTGAGCCGGACCGTTGGGCCGTCAGGGGAGAGGCGAACCTGACATTCGATTCAGGAACGAGATCGGCGCGAGTGCGTGAGCCCGAGGGTGGGGAGCCGATGTGGCCAGACGGTGTGGCGACGCAACGATACAAGAAGATATCAGAGCGAGCCTGCCGGGCGATGAATCTGAATCGCCAGGGAACTAAGTTGACGGTCCGTCTCGGCTGAGATCCTCGAACGCGTACCGCTATCTTTTTGCGCCTTCCGCGATAAACCTGATCGCGTCCGGCAGCTCGTGCAGCGAGACGATGGCGCCCGCGGGGCCGTGGGCGGCCAGTCTCTTGCCTTCGTCGTAGTCGTTGAACATGAGGATGGCGTTGGCGCCAACCTCCTTCGCCACGTTCAGGCCCTCTGTCGTGTCGCAGAGCGACATGACAGAGTCGGCCTGGAAGGACCCGCCCTCGATGGCTTTCGCCAGCGGCGCGGCCTTGACGCCGCCGGCGTTGTCCCTCGTCCAGACGCCGGAGAAGAAACCGCCAAGCGCGAATCTGTCCACGAAGCGATTGACGGCGGCGGCCGAGAGCGACGAGGCGATGATGAGCGAGATGCCCATGCCCTTCAGCTCGGCGAGTGCCTGCCCGACGTCCTCGTATAGGTCCGCTCGTTCAACGGCCCGAAGCTCGAGCGCTTCCGCACGCTGCGCCTGCCCGACGGCCAGCGGGTATGGAGCCGCTTGCATCAGATCGAGCATCTGCCAGTAGGCCTCGCTGCCTGACTCGCTGGGGTTCCCCTGCAGGTCGAGGACCTCGGCCGCGATCTCGTTGAATTCATCCCAGGGAAAGTCGGCGAGGCAGCCGACCGGCTCGAACAGGACCGCCTTGATGATTTCCATCAGGGACGAGGGTGCACGTTGGGGCGGTACTGCTTGTGGCAGCCGACGCAGGACGCGTTGAGGGGGCCGTCCAGCGCGCTCAACGCGGCGGCGTCCTTCGCGCGCGCCGCCTTGTAGGCGGCCGCGCCGGTGTCCACCATCAGACGCGCGTTCTTCTGCCATTCGCCGCCCTGGTCGCGCGAGCGTCCCGGCATCATGAGCACGTTTCCGGACTCGGCGAGCAGGATGGCGGCGCGCTGCACGGCCATCCACTCCTTGTCGTCCTTCGGGGTACGGTGCACCGCGAGCAGCAGGTCGTTGGTCGCAGGGTAGACCATGCTCGTCATCAGCTCCATCATGGTGCCGACGGGTGGCGCGGCCGGTTGTTGCGCCTGCACGCTGTAGGTGCCGGCGGCCAGTAGCAGTGCGATTGACAGCAATCCGATGGTGCGCATCGCGTCTCCTCAGTGAGTGCAGGCCCAGTTACCTCTGAGCGCGCCAGATCCTAACACGCGCACCGCTCGGACGCATCGGCGGCGACCTTGACGTTGTTCCTCCCCGCGTGCTAAACAAGGCCTCCCGTAGTGTCTGTCCTCAAGGAAGGCATCATCGCGACTGCCGCGGGCAACACGATTGTGGCCTTCTCCGTTCCCCAAGTATTCGACCGACCGACGTCGCCGTCGTCCCGGTAACTCGTCAGACACAGGGATGGGCGGGGCCAGACAACCCCGTTCGTCGTCGTCGGCTCATTCCCTGTCTTGGGTCCATCTCGTGGGAGGTTAGGTAATGCGTCTACTCGGAAAGCTGATCATTTTCATCGCCGTCCTGGCGTGCGCGCCGGCCGCTGCGTACGCCCAGGCATCGCTGACGGGTGTCGTCAGCGACACATCGGGCGCCGTGCTGCCCGGCGTTACGGTTGAAGCCTCGAGCCCGGCACTCATCGAGAAGGTCCGAGCCGTTGTCACAGACGGCACCGGCCGGTACCGCATCGAGGAGTTGCGTCCAGGGACCTACTCCCTCACCTTCACGCTCCCCGGGTTCGCGACGGTGCGGCGCGAGGGGATCGAGCTGACAGGCTCGTTCGTGGCGACGATTAACGCCGACCTGCGTGTCGGGGCGCTGGATGAAACGATCACGGTGACGGGCGACAGTCCGCTGGTGGACGTGCAGAGCACCGGGCGTCAGCGGGTGTTGGACCAGGAAGTCCTCAGCGCCCTCCCGTCGAACCGGGCGCTGGTCAATATCGCCGGGCTGACGCCTGGCATCACGGCTGATAACCAGGATGTCGGCGGCAGCCGCGGCGACGGCGCCCGGACCGGCGGCCTGACGTCCCGCGGCGTGGGCGACTCGCGCATCCTCATCGGCGGCGTGATTGCCAACACCAGCTACCGCCTGCCGATCGGTGCCTACAACCTGGGCGCGTACCAGGAAGTGGTCGTCGACAACGGCGGCATCGGCGCGGAGCAGGAAGAAGGCGGCGTCCGGATCAACATCATTCCGCGCGACGGCGGCAACGTCTTCACCGGGTATTTTCTCGGCGCCTTTGCGAACGACTCGATGGCCGGCAACAACTTCACTCAGGAACTGAAGGACCGGGGCCTGCGCAGCCCGGACTCGCTCAAGCAGTTGATGGACGTCAATCCGAGCTTCGGCGGGCCGATCAAGCGTGACCGGATCTGGTTCAACGTGTCCGGTCGCTACTCGCGCGCGTGGAGCTTTGCTCCGGTGTTTCTCAACAAGAACGCGGGCAACCCCAACGTCTGGACCTACGAGCCCGATCTCAGCCGCGATCCGGCGTCGAACGAAAACACCGTGAAGAACTTCAATGCGCGGCTCACGTGGCAGGTGAACCCCAAGAACAAGCTGGCATTCACCTACGACCCGTCGGATGTCTGCGATTGCCCGACCGGCCTGACCGCGCGGACCTCGCCCGAAGCGCTGGTGTCGAACTACCAGCGAGCCAAACCGGCCCGCAACATCTCCGGCGACTGGACGGCTCCGCTGACCAGCCGCCTGCTGCTCGAGGTGAACGTCCTGAACCGCCTGAACACCGCCGCGCGCGCGCGGGTCAATCCGTACTTCGCCCCGAGCGCGGTGCCGCTGATCAAGGTGACGGAACAGGCGACCGGCTTGAGCTACCGCGCGACGCCGAATGCCAGGATCAGCACCAACAAGCTGACCTACGGCCGTGCGGTCACCTCCTACATCACCGGCGCGCATGCCTTCAAGGCGGGATTCGTCTACGGGAGCGTTCCGAATGACGACTTGACGTTCACCCTCGATGCGCCGATCGAGTACCGGTTCAACAACGGCGTGCCCGACCGACTGACGCTGCACGCGACGCCGTTCCAACTGGTCACCAACGTCGACGCGGACCACGGGCTGTTCGTCCAGGACCGGTGGACGGTGAAGCGCGTGACGCTGACCGGCGGCCTGCGCTACACCTTCCTCCGCATCGCGTTCCCGGAGGTGGTCGTGGGCCCGAGCGTGTGGACGCCGAACCGCAACATCGTGACTCCCGAAACGGATGGCGCCACGTGGCACGATCTGTCGCCGAGAAGCGGCGTCGCGGTCGACGTCTTCGGTAATGGGAAAACCGCGCTGAGGGCCAGCTTCAACCACTATCTGGGCGCGCAGGACCGCAGCACGTTGTACGGGGCGGGGATGTCTCCGGTCGGCACGCTCGTCACCAACACCAACCGCGCGTGGACCGATGCCGACCGCGATTTCGCGCCCGATTGCGACCTGGTCAATCCGGCGGCCAACGGCGAGTGCGGGGCCATGTCGAACCGCGACTTCGGCAGCACGCGGCCTGGACGCACCTACGATCCGGCAGCGACCACCGGTTGGGGCACACGCGCCAACAACTGGCAATTCGCCACAGGCGTGTCGCAGCAGGTCCTGTCTGGCATCTCGGTGGACGTCGGCTACTGGCGCACGTGGTTCGGCAACCTGGCCGTCATCGACAGCCGGGCCATCCTGCCGACTGACTACAACACGTTCAGCATCACCGCGCCGCGCGACTCGCGTTTGCCCGGCGGGGGGGGCTATGTCGTCTCCGGCCTGTACGACATCAACCCGTCGAAGTTCGGATTGCCCGGCGACGAGTTCGTCACCTTGTCGGACCCCGTGGGCAAGCAGTCAGAGGTGTGGAACGGCGTAGACATCACCGTCAACGCCCGGCCGAGGCCCGGCATCCTGCTGCAGGGCGGCACGAGCACCGACCGCAGGAGCACCGACAACTGCGAGCTGATCAGCAGGGTTCCTGAAATCGGGGTCCCGGGAACGACCCTCGCACCAACCGCTGGAGCGCCGCCCACGGTGGGTGCCGCCATGCCAGTGCCCTTCTGCAAGGCGGAAGGAACGTTCCTCACCCAGCTCAAGCTGCTGGGATCGGTCACGGTGCCCAAGGTTGACGTGCAGGTGAGCGCATCGTTCCAGAACCTGCCGGGACCGGAGATCACCGCCCAGTACGTGGCGTCGTTGGCCGAGATTCAGCCGTCGCTCGGCCGCGTCCTGTCGGGTGGCGCACGCACGGTCACCGTCGAACTGATCGAGCCGCGTTCGATGTACGGCGACCGAGTGTCCCAGCTCGACCTCCGCCTCGGCAAGATTTTCCGGTTCGGCCGGACGCGCGCCAACGCCAGCGTCGATCTCTACAACGTCTTGAACTCGAGTTCGGTGCTCTCATCGAGCAACGCCTTCGCGACCTGGCAACGTCCGGAACAAATCATGACCGCACGCTTCGCCAAGATCGTGATGCAGTTCGATTTTTAGAGGGGATGCCGGGTCCGAAAGGACCCGGCCTACGAAGAACTTCCAGCAGGGCGGGTCCTTTCGGACCCGCCCTTTTTTTTCCGCTTAGAAATCGAGCTGCAACACGAGCTTGGCCCACCGGGGGTTCAGGATGCTCTGCGGCCGCTGCCACGTCGCAAAGGCGTTGCTCTGAGTAAGCACCGCATCCGCATTGAACACGTTGTAAATGTCAACGCTCGCCGTCGTCTTGATGCGGTCGATCTGCAGGCTCTTGGCGAGCCGCAGTCCCACCTGGTTGCTCCGCTCGCCGTACGTCTGCCCAGGCTCGACGATGTTCACCGTCATGTTGGCCGCGCCGCCGGAAAGGTTGCGGCCGAGTCCCGGCGACACCACCGCGTTTGGCGCGACATAGTTCGCCACGATCTGCGCGCCAGGATAGCTCTGGATCGTCGTGGAGACCTGCAGGTCGATGCGCGGGATGGTGTAGACACCCAGCATCTTGAAGTTGGTCAGGAACTTCGATTGCTGGCTGCAGTTGGACGCCGGCAGCCATACGTTGGCGTTTGCGTCGCCGACATTCGGTGCCCCCAGCAGGATCTCCGGCAGGTCGTCGACGACGTCGCAGTTGTCCGTCGTGGTGCGGCCCGTGCTGGTGCCCGCCTGCAGCATCAGGCTGCTCGACGGTCGGGCGTTGACGCTCACGTCCACGCCGTCCCACCGCCGGGTCTGATCGCCGAAGTTCTTCGCGTAGGTGATGAAGTTGTCGGCCGGCACGCTGAACTTCTCCGGCTTGACGTTGAACAGGCCGTCGACCCGGTAGCCGCCGCCGTCGGGAAGTAGCGGGTCGCGGGGAGCGACGATGCTGAACTGGTCGAAGTCGCCCGGCGCCAGCGCGCGGTTGTCGGCCACCACGAAATTGCCGTACGACGTGCGGTAATAGCCGACGTCGAGTGAGACGCGCGCCAACAGCTCGTGCTGCACGCCCGCCATGAACTGCCAGTTGTAATCGCGCTTGTTCCAACCGTCCAGCGTATCGGGGTCGTAGGCGACGCCCGGCCTCGTGCTGCCGAAATCGGGGTTCGACATCGCACCGCACTCGCCGTTGGCGCCGGTCGCAAGCAGGTTGCAGTCAGGCACGAAGTTGCGATTCGCGTCGGCCCACGACCGGTTCGTCGTCGTCACGAGGCGCGCCGATGGCGCCATGTTGGTCGTGAACGTGCCGCCTTCGCTGCCGGCATTCGGCAGTGCGTAATAGGCCAGGTACTTGTTCAGGCTGACCTTGACCGCCGTCTTGCCGCTGCCGAACAGGTCGTAGACGGCGCCGGCTCTCGGCTGGATGTCATGCCAGCGGACACCCGACGCGGCGGGTAGCGACAGGTTCCGCGTCGGCACGAATTCGCCGGGGCCGATGGTGTTGGCGGGGAAGCTGACGTGGAAGTAGTCGTATCGCAGGCCGCCGTTGACCGTCAGCCGTCCGACGGTCCATTTGTCCTGCACGAACGCGCCGTGGTCGTAGGAGTTCGTGTCTCTCTGGTACGGGCTCGCGACCAGCGTCAACTGGTTCGGCACGCCGTTGTTGAAGCGGAAGCTCATGGGTGAATCGATGTTGTAGATCCACTGGGTCTGGCGCGGCGATCCCCAGTTGACACCCACCTTGAACGAGTGCGCGCCGGTGATGTAAGAGGTGGCAAACCGGAACAGGTCCGTGCGGTTCCACGTATCCGTGCTGTCGCCGGCCGCCGCGCGATACGTCAGATTGCTGGATTGCTCCAGCACCCCGTTCAACTTCGCGCCGCCGGGGTCGTTCGTGAAGTAGATGTTGTTGGTCGCGCGGTACGCGTGCTCGCGGTGCTTCATGAAGCCGGCTTCAAGAAGCAGGCGACTGGTGATGGGCGCCGTCCAGTCGACAAACGTCATGTCCTTCGGGCTCAGGAACGCGTGGTTCCTGATATTCGACTCCGGCGAGAGCTCCGCCGTGAGCGAGCGGGGGCACTGGCAGTTGTTCTGGTAGTCGTAGGCGACCGCCAGCTTGTGTTTTTGATTCGCCTGCCACGTGACCCGGGCGTTCCCGCCCTTGAACGTGCCGTCGTTGACCGCCGCCTCCCGGCTCGTGTCTGGCTCGTACGTCCAGAGATTCGGGTTGCCGGCGTTCTTGTTGTAGAAGATGGGGGCGAAGTTGATCGCGCGGTTATAGCGCACGGTCGTGTGGAACCAGACGGAATCCCGCTTGATGGGACCGCCGTACGACGGGTTCACGTCCAGGTACCGCTTGAGCGTGCTGGGCGCCCTCAAGCCACGGGCCTGCAGCTCGTCGCTGAAGTTGTCACCCTGCATCGACTTGTTCGCGAACGCCGTGTAGAACCCGCCGGCAAACCTGTTCCCGCCTTCTTTCGGAACCAGGTTCATCCGCACGCCGCCCTCCTTCTGCTCAGCGGAGATGCCGCTGATGTCCACCGCCATTTCCTGATACGCGGCGATGTTGCCGACGCCGGTGCTGCCGCTGCCCTGCGACGAGCCGACCGAGAGGCCGCTCACGAGGGTTCGGACCTCGCTGTTGCCGTGCACGGTGACGGAGCCCGCCGCCGATCCCGACTCGCCCGAGAGGCCGCCGACATCCTGGTTGGCGATGGTGACAGCCGGCAGGAGCCCCGCCATCGAGGCCGCGTTCCGGCCGGAGGGGATCGAGCTCATCAGCTCCTCGTTCATCACCTGCTGGCGGGTCGTGCTCTGCACGTCCACGACCGGAGTCTCGCCGCTGACGGTGATCGTTTCTTCAAGCGCGCCGACGCGCATCTCCGCGTTCACCGACGCGACGAAGGTGCCCGTCAACTCAATGCCTTCGCGCTTAGACGTGGCAAAGCCAGGCAGTACGAAGGTCACCGTGTAGGTGCCGGGGCGCAGGCTTTCGAACCTGTACTGGCCGCTGCCGTCGGTGACGCCCGACCGGACCTTCTCAATCAGCGCGGGGCTCGCGGCCTCGACAGTCACGCCGGGCAATACTGCGCCGGATGTGTCCCTGACGACGCCGGTAATGGATGCCTGGGCATACGCGGATGCGGGAACAATGAGCAAGGACGCCAGTAGTACCAGCGTCAGCCGTGCACTTCGGGACATGAACAGTCTCCTTACGACGAATAGGGGTTCCGCAAGCGGAACCTCTGGCTTATAGCACCCCCTCCAGGTGGAGTCAAAGAATGGGTTAGGATGTCGCGGTGCATAGCGACCTCGCCGAAGCTATCGAATTCCACAACGCCGTCATCGCCGAAGGCGGCAAAGCCCTCATTGGATACGACACCGCCAAGGCGCTGGCCAACGTGGTGCTGATGTCGGAGATCCCGACGACCTACGACAAGAGCGAGCAGCGGCAGGTCAATGCAGGGAATCTCCTGCTCCGCGGCGTGCCGGGCGTGGGCAAGACGTTCTTCGGGGTGATCCTGGCCGCCATCAGCAACGCCAAGTTCGCCCGCCTGCAGGGACGCGCCGACCTGCAGCCGACCGAAGTCGTGGGGTTCCAGATGATCAACCCGTCAACCGGCGAGCTGGTGACGGAATTCGGTCCGATGGCGTCGGCCGAGATCATCCTCCTCGACGAAATCAACCGCATCCCGCTCAAGTCGCAGAGCGCCTTCCTCGAAGGGCTCCAGGACCGTACGGTCACCGTTGGGAAAACCACCTACGAGCTGCCGGCGTTCAGCTTCGCCATCGCCACCATGAACCCGATCGAGCTGGGCCAGGGCACCTTCCCGCTGTCGGAAGCCGCCACCGACCGGTTCGCCATCATGGTGAACATCGGCTACCTGCCGGCGGAGGAGGAAGAAAAGCTCGTGAATTTCGACTTCAAGCGGATGCGGCTCACCTCGCTGATGTCGAAAGAGCGGATCATCCAACTGCGCGGGGCGATCACCGAGCAGGTGTTCCTCCACGATCGCCTGGGCAAGTACATTCAGCGCCTCGTGGCCGCGACGCGGCCCTACAACGCGGAGACCGACTGGCACCATCGGTCCCCGTCGGAGCTGGTCGAGCGAGGCGTCGACCTGGGCGCCTCGCCCCGCGCGATCATCTGCTGGAGCCGCCTGGCGAAAGTCTGGGCGGTGCTGGTGCGGCACCGGGACGAGGTCTACCCCGAAGACATCCAGGACCTCGCGCCGTACATCCTGGGCCACCGGATCTGGCTCGGTCCGCACGCCGCCAGTCACGGGCTGACGACGGAGATGGTCATCCAGGACGTCCTCGACCGCGTCCCGGTGCCGTGAAGACCGGCACGCCTGCGCCGGGAGCTGCCGAGGAGGCGGCGCCGTACGTCAGCCTCGCGCACATCACCGAGATCGAGCTGCTGATCCTGAAGCGGATGCGCGAGGTGACGATCGGCGAGCATCGCAGCACCGCTCATGGCTCGGGCTTCGACTTCGTCGGCCTCCGCAACTGGGAACCCGGCGATCATCCCTCGAAGATCGACTGGGCCCAGTCGACGCTCACGAATTTCTCGCCGCCGGTCGTCCGCGAGTTCGAGCAGCCCAGCACCGCAACCGTGGTGGCGATCGCGGACGTCTCGCTGTCGACCCGCTGCGGGGCCGCCGGCACTCCCATCGCCAAGCTCGTCGCCCGCGCGCTCGCCACCATCGGCATGTCGGCCGTCTTCTTCCAGGATGCGTTCGGGCTGCTCACCTTCGACGAGGGCTTCACGCATCTCGCGGCGATTTCGCCGAGAACCGGCAAGGGCCAGGTCGTCCGCTGCCTGGACGCGTACCAGTTTCAGCGCGGCCTCGAGGAGGTGCGGCGCGTCGGGGCCCTGAGCACGACCCTTGCGGGTTATGTCAGAAAGACGGCGCTGCTGCCGGTGATCTCCGACTTCCTGTTCGAAAACCCGCAGGAGATCCTTCGCGAGTTGTCGCTGCTGAACGGCGCGCACGACGTGTGCATCGTCCTGATTGACAGCTCGTTCGCCTTCGACCTGCCGGCCGCCTCGACCGGCTGGATCGAAACGGTGGACGTCGAAACGGGGCGAACCCGGACGATGGGACGCGGGGCCTTCATGCGAATAGCCGAGCGTGTGCGCGAATGGCAGGACGACATCGTGCGGGCCGCCAGGGACCTCGAGCTCGACGTCGTTCGCCTGGGCCTCGATGAAACCCAGGCTGATATTGCACTCGGACAGTTCGTCGCCGAGCGACGGCTACGGAAGTAGACAAATTACAGCGCCTTCCAGCTCCCCGCCTTGACAAGGGCCGATCGGCTTACAATGATGGTATTACCGGCGTTTACTACTGCGTCCGGATTGTTCCCGTTGCCCAGGAGGTGTCGCGTGAAACGCACGTCACTCATATTTGCCGCCGTCATCGTTGCCGGTCTTCTGATGGGGTCCCGGCCCGCCTCGGCGCACCACGGCACGAGCGCCTCATACGACCTGAACAGTCCGGTCGAGCTGACAGGCGTCGTGAAGGAATTCGTCTGGGCGAATCCCCATGCCCGCATGTTCGTGAACGTCCCGGACAAGGACGGCAAGATCGTCGAATGGGGTATTGAAATGAGACCGGCGCCCAACGGCCTGAGCCGCATCGGGTGGACGCGACACACGTTCAAGGCAGGGGACAAGATCACCATCACGGTGTTTCCGTCCCGCTTCGGCACCCCGACTGGCGTCGGCGAACCGAACTTCCCCATTCTGAAGAACGGGGAGAAGCTCCCCGGCACCGGCACCACCAATCGCGCAGGGGCCGCGGGCTAATCGCCCGCGCCCCTCGCGGTCAGTACTACACGGACTACGGGGTCATCTTGCCGCCGGCTGGATCGCGAATGGTTTCGTTGAAGTTGATCTCAACGGAAGGCGCACAGAACTCTTCGCGCAATTCGGCCTGCGGCCAACCCGCCATCGGCAACAACCTGAAGTTACGCTGCGTGCCGACCCACGGATCGGTGTAGTGCTCGGGATCGATCAGCGTCGCGTTGTAGGTCATCGTTCTCGCGTCGGTGCGCCGGTACCGTTCAACGAAACGACCCTTGCCGCTGTGCCGATGGCCCAGCTCGTCGACCCAGGTCTTCTCCTCAAAGCCGATCGTTTCGACGACCAGCGTATCGCCCTCCCACCGGCCGACCGAATAGCCCATCCACCGCGGATCGGGGTCCTTCGGCAACTGGCGGCCGTCCATCCAGATGTCGCGCCAGACATGAGTCCACTCGAAGAACTGCACGACGCGGTTCGGCAGATGGACCATCTCCATTGGCGCGGCGAAGTCCCATAGCACCCGGGGGAAGCCCCACGGATCGCACTTCATGATCGGGTCGTTGCCCTTGATCGGAGGGATGTTGTCTCTCTGCACCTCGTTCGGCACCGAGACAACGCTCGTCTTGAACGCCGCATCACCGGCAGGCGTCATCTTCGGGGGCGGCCAATCGGAGAGCCCCTGTTGCCCCTGGCGCAGCCATACGCCCGACAGATCGCCCGGATTGAAAACGACGTTCGGAGGCGTCACCGTCTGTGGCGCGGGCGTGGCCGCGTCCTGGCCTGCCCATGGGAACACCGGTCCCGTTTGAGGCTCCTGCGCGAAGACGCCCGTCAAGGCGAGCACCACCGCAGCGGCACTCGCAAATTGCACTCGTTTTCGACTTCTCATCGTGCTGTTCCTCAAGAGTGATCTCCCTGATTACCGCGGATCATACCGCAACGGCTCGTGGGGCTGCGGCGACCCCAGAATGGCTCAAAAGTCGATCGAGTAGGTCATCTTCACCAGCACGGTGAGCTCGGCCGGGCGTCTCGTGCCTCGATCGGTCGAACGGTTCACGACGACGAAGAGGTCGTCGCCGGGGCGGTAGATGTAGTTCAGGCGCGCGAAGAGGATCTGCCGCCGCGAGGCGCTGTCGTATTGCAGCAGCGTGGTCGTCAACCAGCGGTTCGAGAAGTTGACGTTGGTGCGCGCGTTGAACACGTGCGACGTGAACGCGCCCTGCGGCAGCGTGACGTCATTCAGCTCGTAGCTGACCTCTGTCGAGACGATGGCGGTCGGCTTGAACGCCGGCGCAATGCGGATGTTCCGTCGCTGTCCCGAATAGAAGTCGCCGAAGCCGTAGCGCGCGCGCCCGGAAAGGAGGCGCTTGCCTCCAGCCTCGACCTCCACGAAGTGCTCGCGGAAGTTGTAGTCGCCGGGCGGCAGTGTCACGCCGCGCGCGATCTCGAACGGGCGATCCAGGCGGTCGAGCGTCCCCAGGGTGTTGAACCGCAACGCGTCATCGGACTGCCACCTGGCGGTGGCCTGGAAAATCTGTTCCCGCGTCAGCAGCCTCTGCGCGGTGTCGGTCGTATAGACCACCTCGGAGCGGAACACGAAGTTGCGGAGATCCAGCACGGGAGGCCGCGGCTGCCAGACGGCGACGCCGTTGGACCGTTGAATGTCGGTGCGGCGGACGAAGCCGACGTCGTGCTGAAAATCTGGGCCGACGTACAGGTGTTCGGCGAACAGCTCGTACTGGTCGGTGAACCAGTTGTACTTGGCCCGTCCGGCGAATGAGTCGCCGTTGCGGCCGGGGGTGAAAGAGCGGGCCAGGAAGCCCTGCAGGTCGGTGTTCTTGAAGAGCGTAAAGGTGGCGTCCGCGCCCGCGACCCGGTTGTACTCGGTCGGGGACGACTGCCGGTTCGACAGGAACCCGCCGAAGTTCGACCGGGCAAACACGTTCCGCTTGGCCCGCACGACGGTGGAGTTGCTGCCCGGGGTCAGGCCCAGGCGGTCGGTCTGCACCGAGAGCACGCCGAGGTCGAGTCCCGCGGCCCGCCCCACCAGCTTGCCGCCGGCGATGATCGGCACCGGCTCGCGATTCTCCGTGAGGCCGATGCGACGCGAAAAGAACATCTGGAGATTCCGCTCGGCCGTCCCTCCCCGGCGTCCACCCAGGCCGAACTCAAACACCCCCGCCCGCTCGAGGAAGAACTCGCGCTTCTCGGGAAAGAACACCGGGAAGCGCGTGAGGTTGACGATCGCTTCGTCGACTTCGACCTGAGCAAAATCGGTATTGGCGGTGAACTCCGCCGTTAGCGCCGACGTCAGGCTGAATCGCGCGACCTCGATGCCGACATCGGCAACCCGACGGCCGTCGCCGTCCACGTCGGTGCGAGCGCCGCCAAGCGCGTACGGCTTGACGCGCAGCTTGAGGCCGGTCTCGATGCCCTCGACCCCCGTCAGGTGGCCGGCCTGTGACACCTGCAGGAACTGGAAGTCGCGATCCCAGGCGGTCCACAGCACTCGTTCGTTGATCCGGCGCGTGAAACGCAGGAAGTTCACGCCGAAGGTGTCGAGGTCTGGCGTCGAGCGAAGCGTGGTGAACGGGATCTTGATCTCGGCGGTCCAACCGGCATCGGTAATGCGCGCCTCCGACCACCAGCGTTCGTCCCAGTCGACGTTGACGTCCCGCCCCTCGTCGGTGGACAGCGCGTCGTACTGCGTGCCGAGGGGGTTGATCACGAAGTGGAACGCGTTACGGTGATCGTGGAAGGTGTCGAGAACGATCTCGAACCGATCGTCGTCGACAAACGAATTGTCGCGGCGCCGCTCGCGGGCAGTGACGCCGCCGGGAAGCGAATCCCGGCAGGTGATGCCGAAATAGAACGCGTCTTCGCCGACCAGGATGCGCACCTCGGTGCGCTCGGTGGCCGGCTGATTGATGTTGGGCTCCTGCTGAAAGAAATCGGAGACGGCCTCCGCCTCCCCCCATGCCGCCTCGTCCAGCACGCCGTCCACCGCAAGGACCGCCGCCGTGCGCGTGACGCGGACGGTCTTGGTCGCGGCGGCCGGCCCAGGCGTCTGGGCGAAGACGGGCGATGCGGCCAGCGCGCCGAGCACGAGGGCGAGGACGATGGCGATCAGTTGGCGGTGACCCAACGGGCCGCGTCGACGAGCATCGCCGCCAGCGACCTGGGGCGCTCGATGTGGCCGTAATGGGTGACCGGCGCGTCGACGAGGACGACGCGGATGGGCACGCCGGGGTTCTCTTTCCGAAAGCGCTCAGCGATGTGCCATTCGCGCGCCTGCGATGGCACCTCGTCCCAGTGCCCGTTGTCCAGGCGGCCGACGATCCACGCCATGCGCCGGTAGCTCTTCAGCGGCGGCGTCATCGTCGAGAACAGGTCCCGGATCACCGGTTCGGGATCGACGCCGTAGCGGTTTCCGTGGAGCGTCTCGCGGATCTCCCGCTCGAGCCGCTGGCGGTGCTCGGTCATGCCCTGGTGCTCCATGTCCTGGAGCACCTGCTTGAACTGCGGCCGCCTTCGGCTTTCAGCGGCGAACCATGCCTGCGCCACCGCAAGCGGCGAGTCGCCCTTCAAGGGGTTGAGCGGACCAACGTAGCGGGACGAGATGTAGCCGGCGGGATCGCGGGCGCGCAGCCGGTCAACGCGGGGATACTTGCTGTACTGCACGACGGCGGCGGCGCGCTCGCCTAAAGCCTCGTCGATGTCCTTGGTGACAGACCCCGGCGCCCCAGTGCCCCAGCCGAGCGACCGGTCGGCAAGGCGAGCCTTCAGCGAGGACTCCTTGAGGAGGAATTGAAGCTCGCCGCCGGTCGAATGTCCCAGGAGGAGCAACGGTCCGGTCGTCTTCTGTTCGAGCAGCCGGTGCACGCCGTCGGCAATGAGCGAGAAGGTGAACACCGCGTTGCGAACCCTGGCTTCGTCAGCGCTGATGGTTCGCCCGAGCACGTACGCCGGGATGCGCTCGTCGAACGTCGGCTCGGTCCATCCGCCGTCCGCGTAGTTGCCGGGAATGGTGATCAACATGACCGGCATCCGCTGCGCCAGGTACTGCCCGAGACCCGGACCGTTCAGCGGATCGAGGAAGAACTCATACCAGTTGGCCGACCCGCCGTGAACGATTGCCAGCGTCGGCAGGCCGGGCTGCGGCGCGTTGGGGGTGAGCTGCAGGCCGGTGATGTCCCAGTCGAGGCCGTAGCGGGAGTACCGGAGCACGTGCCATGTCGCGCGGTAGCCCAGCGCGGCCGGCGACGCCTGCGACAGTTGCCTGGGGTCGAACGCACCGCCTGGCGCGGCGTCTGCGATGGCTTTCACCGTCCGGCCGCCATCGGGCAGGTCCCAGCCGAGGGATTCGAATGCCGGGGCCGCCAAAGCCGCGTAGGGGCGGTCCTGCGACAGCAGGTCAGTCCCCTGCGCGCTTGCCAGGCCGGCGGCGAGCACGAGCGCGCCTGCGGCCAGCGGGCTGAATAGCTTCATGTATCAAACCTACCGGATGTCACGCCCGCGGCGCTACGGCTTTCGCGCGGAGAAGCGGAGGTGCACCAGGTCCGCGGTCCATATCCCGGCATCGTCGCAGAGCACGGGCCGCAACTGATCGGCGACTTCGCTGATGATTTCGTCCTGTTCCTCGAGCGCGAACTCCTTGAGCATCGGCCGCTCGAAGGTGGCGATCCAGCCTTCGATGCTCGTCGGCAGGGGCGTCGGACGTGGCAGGAGGGCGATTGTCTCGACTACGAAGCCGGCGGCCTCGAGCTTGGCCCGGTATTCGTCAGCGGAGGGGTAGTACGGGGGAGGGGCTTCCGGAATGCCGCGACGCGCGCAGACGGCCTGCACGGCCGCGTGAATGGCGGCGGCATTGCCCTGGCCGCCAAACTCGCTGACGAACCGGCCACCAGGCCGAAGCGCGCGGAACGCGCCCTGGATGACGGCGTCGGGATCCCGCATCAAGTGGAGCGCCGCGTGCGAGAACACCGCATCGAACTCGCCGTCGAACTCCAGTGCCTGGGCGTCGAGCCGGCGCGCCCTGACGCCGCGCGAGTGGGCGGCTTCGAGAAGCTCTTCGGAGATGTCGATGCCGACGAGTTTTGCCCCCTTCGCGACCAGCTCTTCGCTCAGCGTGCCTTCACCGCACCCGAGGTCGAGCACCCGCTCATCCTCCTGGAGGTTGAGCAGCGCCACGACGTCGGTCGCCATGCTGGGAATGAACCACGCGAGGTACTGGAAGCGGTGAGCGGACCAATCAGCCATGGGCCACCGCGTTCCGGCCATGGGTCTGAATACTGAAGAGCGTCATATTCGGGATGGGGAAGAAGGCCGCGGGGTGCATGGAGCACCCCGCGGGTTTCAACAAGAGCGAAACAGACTCGTGTCTGACTGAACCTGGCTAGGCGGTCTGTCCGCCGCCCCAGCTCAGGTCGTGATGCTTCAACGGGACGTTGCGGATGCGTTTGCCGGTGATCTTGTAGATGGCGTTGACCATCGCACAGGTCACGTCGGGGATCGCTTCCTCGCCGGCGCCTTCGATCCACTTGTTGCACTTCAACCAGTGAACGTTGACCTCACGCGGGTATTCGGCCATACGGACGACCGGGTAGGTGTCGAAGTTGCGCTCGACGCCCTCGCCGTCCTTGATGTTGATCTCCTGGTACAACGCGTCCGACATGCCCCAGGCGATCTGTCCTTCGATGTTCTTCTTGACCGTCAGCGGGTTGACCAGGCTGAAGCCAGTGTCGAACACCACGTCCGCCTTATGGACCTTGACCTGGCCACGCTTGGTGACTTCGACCTCGTGGACCTGGTGGCAGATGGTGCCCTGGCGGCCCGTCCCCACGCCGACGCCGCGGCGGCGATCGTCGAGCGACACGCCCTGCGCCCAACCCTCGGGCATCTTCTTGCCCCAGTTGGAGACCTTGGCCAGCAAGTCGACGCCGCGCAGCCAGTCGTCGCGGTAGCGGAACCCGCCGACGCCCGTGCCCTTGAAGCGATCCAGCTTGTTTTCTGGCGGGTTGCGGGCAATCAGCTCGCGCCGGTACATCAACGGATCTTTGCCAGCCGCGTGAGCGCACTCGTCGATGAACGACTCCAGATAGAACGTGTTGGCCCGCGCGCCGGTCGCGCGGACGCGTCCCGCGGGGACGTGCGCGGTGGCGATGTGCTGATGCAGCCGGTAATTCGGCACCCAGTAGGGCGGCATCGCGAGGCCGCGCGAATCGGCCGGCCATGCGCCGCCGACCGTCGTGACGTAGTGGAACTCCATCGCGATGGGATAACCCTGCGAGTCGAGCGCCGCCTTGCCGCTGCCGAACTGGAGGGGGCTGTAGGTCGAGCCGATGCTCCAGTCCTCTTCGCGGCTCCACATCGTCTTTACCGGACGGCCTCGCACGGTATTGGCGATGTACACCGCGTGCTCGGCCTGCGGGCCGTTGCCGCTGCTCCCGTACCCGCCGCCCAGGGGCGTCATGTGCAGGTAGCAGTCCTTGATGGGGATGCCGGTGAGCATCGCGGCGTTGGCCAGCGACCGCTGCGGCTGCTGGTCGCCTACCCACATGTCGACGCGGTTGTCCGTGACGAGCACCACGGCATTGCCCGGTTCCATGCGGGCCCGGCGGACGTAAGGCACACCGTAGGTCGCCTGGACGATCTTGGCGCCCTTGAAGGCGTCTTCGACGTTGCCCTCGTTGACGACGACCTTGCCCGGCCGCGCCATCGTTGCCAGATGGTCCTTGGAGATGCTCTCCGTGCTGGCCGTGCCGCCGGGGCCGCGATCCCATTCGATGGGCATCGCATCGAGCGCCTTCTGCGCGTGCCACGTGGAGTCAGCGATGATCGCCACGCCGCCACTATAGAAGCCGTTCTTCGTCGTCCGGCCGAGCACTTCCTTGGCTTCGCCCGTCTTGTCGTACGGCAGGCGCACCACCGAGTGCACGCCGGGCATGTTCTTGACGGCGTCGAAGTTGAAGCTCTTGACGTCGCCGCCCCAGACCGGACACGCCTTGACCGCGGCGTAGAGCATCCCCGGCATACGGATGTCGACCGAGTACTTGCAGGCGCCCGTCAGCTTCGCCGGCACTTCGCGGTTGGGCTGCTCGGTACCCATCAGGGTCCACTTGTCGGGTGACTTGATCTTGATCAGCGACGGATCGGGCAACTGCGTCTGCGCCGCCTTCGCCGCCACCGCACCGTAGGTCGTCTTGCGCTTGCTCTTCGCGTGGGTGATCACGCTGTCCTTGGCGACGAGCTCGGACACCGGCACGTTCCACAACTGCGACGCGGCCAGCAACAACCGTTCGCGCCCTTCGGCGCCGGCGAGCTGCAGGTAATAGCGGCTCTCGCGGACGTTGCCGCTCGATCCGACGCCCATGTGGCGATAAAGGCCGGTCTCGCCGAACGACTGATCGGGCTTGCCGCCGCCCGCGGGATCATGAGCGTTGCCGCCGCCGGGCAGCTTCAACGACCACAATGGGGCTTTCTCGGTCGCGTCGCGGTTCGGCGATGCGAACTCAATCCTGACCTTGTTCCAGTCGCACTGCAGCTCCTCGGCGACGGTCATCGCGTTGGTCGTCGGAATCGAGGTGCCGATGTCAACGTTCTGGCAGCGGATGGTCACCGTGTCATCGGGCGCGATGGTGAACCATGCGTTGATCTCCGGCACCGTCGGATCCCGGTACCAGTTCTCGGGCCGGATCGCCGTCTCGGCGTTGAGCGGCGTAATGGCGCCCTCAGCAGCGCCCGGCCACCAGAACGCGACCGCCATCCCTCCGCCGACCACGGCTGTCGTGGTCAGAAACTGGCGGCGATTGAGGCCGGTCCAGTCCGTCTGCGCATCCGAATTCTTAGTCGTCATCATCTATATCTCCCGACTAGGCGCGCATTTGCGCGGCGCGGTGAATCGCCTGCCGGACACGATGATACGTGCCGCACCGGCACGCATTCGTGATCTGGCGATCGATGTCGTCGTCGGTCGGCTTCGGCGTCTTCGCCAGCAGCGCGACCGCCGCGAGGATCATCCCCGACTGACAGTAACCGCACTGCGGCACGTCGAATTCTTTCCACGCCAGTTGCACGGGATGGCTACCGTCGGTCGACAGCCCCTCGATCGTGGTGATCGGGGTCGCCATCGCGCGGCTCACGGGCACCGAGCACGAGCGCACCGCCAGCCCGTTGATCATCACGGTGCAGGCGCCGCACTGGCCGATGCCGCACCCGTACTTGGTGCCGGTCAGCCCGATCGAGTCACGAAGGACCCAGAGGAGCGGTGTGTCAGGTTCGACGTCGACCGCGTATTGGATGTTATTGACGAGAAGCGTGAACGCCATGGTTAAACCTCTTTTTCGGCATCGGATCGGCGAGACCCGATTGGCCCATTACGAAACGGCGGTCAGAGGGGAAGCGGCCGGTATTGTATCCCGAATCCGGATTTCTTATTTCGCCTTGAGCGTTTTGAGATATTCAATCAGATCTTCGCGCTCCAAACGGCTGGGCACTTTGAGGGCCATCTCGGTCTTGGGCACGAGCGCCGGGGGGTCCGTCAGCCACTGCTTGAGGTTCTCGTCGGTCCAGATCAGCTTTGATTCCTTCAAAGCAGCCGAAAAGTCCCACCCCGGAACGGTGCCGGCGGCCCGGCCGGCAACCCCGACCAGGTTCGGGCCCAGCAGCCCATGCGCCATGTCCGGGGTCACCGAATGACAGGCCGCGCACTTCAGACTGAAAACGTTCAGGCCGGCGGCCGGATCGCCCTGCGCACTGACCCGGCTTCCCGCCAGGAGCGCCAGCCCCACGGCGACGGCGCAACACACGACGCGAGTTTGCATATTTCCTTTAGCCCCAGCTCAAATCGAGGTCCTTGAGCGGAATCGAGCGGTGCCGCTTGCCCGTGACCTTGAACACGGCGTTGAGGATGGCCGGCGGCAGTTGCGTGATGGCCTCCTCGCCGGCGCCGGTGATCCAGCGCTTCGACGGGAAGAACTGGATGTTCACCTGCTTCGGATACTCGTTGATCCGCGAGACAGGAAACGCGTCGAAGTTGCGCTCCACCGCGCGCCCGTCCTTGAGCGTGGTCCCCTGGTACATCGCGTCGTCGTACGCCCAGGAGATCTGCCCTTCCACCTGCTTGCGCACCGCCAGCGGGTGCATGAAGGCAAACCCCTGCTCGAAGGCGATGTCGGCGCGGTGAAGGTGCAGTCGACCCGGCTTGGTGACCTCGACGGTCATCACCTCGGCGCAGATGGTCGACGTCGTCCGTGTGGGCCGGCGGCGGTCGTCAATGGCGATACCGCGCGCCCAGCCGGCGGGGAGTGGCGACCCCCAATTGGCCATCTTCGCGACCATGTCGAGCGCGCGCAGGAAGTCGTCGCGGTGCGGGAAACCGCCCACGCCTTTCCCCCCCTGCGGATTGCGCGAGATCAGCTCGCGCCGGTACATATACGGGTCCTTGCCGGCCGCATTCGCGAGCTCGTCGATGAAGCTCTCGGTGTAGAACGCGTTCGGCGCCGCTCCGGTGCCGCGCCGCGTGCCGATCGGTACGTGCGACATCGGCACGTGAAGGCTCATCCGGTAGTTGGGCATGTAGTACGGGGGCGATGACAGCCCGCGGACGCCCATGTCACCGGTCGCCCACGTCGTGGCATGCCGCGCTTCGACCGCGATCGGCCAGCCGTCGGCATCGACGGCCGCCTTCATCAGGCAAACGCTCATCGGACGGTACTTCGTGCCGCTGCCCCAGTCTTCCTCGCGCGTCCACAGCATCTTCACCGGCCGCCCCTTGACGGCGTTGGCGATGAACACCGCCATCTCGCCCTGCGGACCGTTGCCGTTGCTGCCGTAGCCGCCGCCCTGGAAGGTCGAGTGCACGTGAATGTTCTCGCCGCCGATGCCGGTCAGCTTCGCGGCGTTGCGCAGCAGCCCCTGCGGATCCTGATCGCCGCTCCAGATGTCCACGCGGCCCTCGCCGACGAGTACCGTCGCGTTGCCCGGCTCCATGCGCGCGCGCGGCGAGAACGGCACCGAGTACGTCGCCTCGATGATCTTCGCCGCCCCGCCCCACGCGGTGTCGACGTTGCCGTGATCGGTGACGACCTTTCCATTCTGCTTGGCGGCGGCGACGTGACGTTCGAACATGATCGCCGAGCTCACGCCCGCGCCGAGGCCTTCGTCCCATTCGATGGTCAGCGCGTCGAGCGCCTTCTGCGCGTGCCACCAACTGTCGGCCACGACCGCGACGCCACCCGCCAGGAAGTCGACGCTCTTGGTCAGGTCGTTGAACGGCATGAGCACCACGGCCTGGACGCCGGGCATCGACTTGACCTGGTCGGCGTTGAAGCTCTTCACGGCGCCGCCCCAGACGGGGCACGCCTTCGCGGCGGCGTACAGCATGCCAGGCAGCCGGATGTCGACGCCGTAGACCGCTTCGCCGGTCACCTTCAACGGCACGTCGAAGTTCTTCTGCTCGGTGCCGCACAGCGTGAACTTGTCGGGCGTCTTGATCTTCACGACCGACGCCGGGTCCGGCAACTGCACGGCAGCGGCCCGGGCGGCGATCGCGCCGTAGGTCGTCCGGCGCTTCGACTTCGCGTGCGTGATCACGCTGTCCTTGGCCACCAGCTCGCTCACCGGTACATTCCACATCTGCGACGCCGCCAGCAGCAACCGCTCGCGCGCTTCGGCCCCCGCCTGCTGCAGGTAGTACCGGCTCTCGCGGATGTTGCCGCTCGAGTGGATGATCATGCGCCGGTAGACGCCGGTCATCGGGCCGAGCTCCACCGGCGCGGCGCCACCAGGGTCGGACTCGCCCTTGCCCGGCACCTTGAGCGTCCACTCGGGCGCCTTCTCCCTGAAGTCGCGGTTGGCCGAGGCGTACTCGGTCCTCACCTTGCTCCAGTCGCACTGCAACTCCTCGGCGACGATCATCGCGTTGCAGGTGAACACGCCGGTGCCGATTTCCGTCTGTCCGATGCGGATCGTGATCGTTTCATCCGGAGCAATGGCGATCCATGCATTCATTTCCGGGTTGACGGCCTCGCGGTACCACGGCTGCGCCAACACGGGGAGCGATGCGGCTTCAGCCACCGGCGGCAGGAAGAAGCCCAGCATCATGCCGCCGCCGATCACGGCGGTGGTGGTGAGGAACTCCCGTCGATCCATGTCCAAAACGCCGTCGCGCTCGTCGTTGAGATCCGGTTTATTCGTGCTCATGCGGCCCTCTTTTCGTGCACAGACCTGATTCGGCGTTACGCGCGCATCTGCGCGGCGCGGTGAATCGCCTGACGGACGCGATGATACGTGCCGCACCGGCACGCATTCGTGATCTGGCGATCGATGTCGTCGTCGGTCGGCTTCGGCGTCTTCGCCAGCAACGCCGCCGCCGCGAGGATCATCCCCGACTGACAGTAGCCGCACTGCGGCACGTCGAACTCTTTCCACGCCAGTTGCACGGGATGGCTCCCGTCGGTCGACAGTCCCTCGATCGTGGTGATCGGGGTCGCCATCGCGCGGCTCACCGGTACCGAGCACGAGCGCACCGCCAGTCCGTTGATCATCACGGTGCAGGCACCGCACTGGCCGATGCCGCACCCGTACTTGGTGCCGGTCAGCCCGATCGAGTCACGAAGGACCCAGAGGAGCGGTGTATCCGACTCGACGTCGACGGCGTACTGAATGTTATTGACGAGAAGCGTGAACGCCATGTCAGAACTCCTGATCGGTACAAAAAACGCGACGTGGCCTCGTCGGGGCAGCCGGGACGGCTGCTACTGGAGCTGGAAACGAACGCACTCTACCAACCCCGCAGGGTGGCGTCAATGAAATCCGCGAGCTATTTGCTCTCTGGTTTCAGGTACAAATACGGCCTGATCCTGTCGAACCTCGCCGTGTCCAGTCCCAGGGCCGCCCGGATCTCGTCGTGCGACGACAACCGCCCCTTGGACTTCCGCTGGGCGAGGAGCGTGTCAGCGGCCGCCGGCGTCACTCCGGGCAACTTCGTCAGGTCGTCCCGCGTGGCCGCATTGACGTCGGTGAACGGCGGCGCCATCGGTCCGAACACCTCGGCGAGGTAGGCGACGACCGGGTCGACATCGTCGATGGTGATCGCCGCACCGCGCGCGCCCATGTCGAGCACGATCGCCTCCCAATCTTTCGCCGGCTTGCGCAGCTTCACCACTCCGTCGAGATCGTGGCAGACGGAGCATTCCCGCGCGACGACGGCCCTCGCCTGCCCAGGGGGCAGATAGACGCTCCAGTCTTCGCCACGCTGGCCGTGCGCCACGCCGCCGGACGCGGAAATGGCCCACACGCACGCGGACGTCCACACGGCCACAGAGACAGCACGGTTGCTCATGCCAGGCGCTCCCTCTCCTTGGCCAGCGAAAACTTCGGGTACCACGTCGTTTCTGCGCCCGCGCCGGTCGTCTGGGTTCTGACATCCAGCATGAAAGGCCGGCCGTTCCGCATCGTCTTGATGCCTCGCTCGACTGCGGCCTTCAATTCGTCGGTGTGCCGCACCACGGCGCCGTCGATGTTGTACGCCGACGCCAGCTTCGTGAAGTCCACGTCGGGATCGCCGAGAAAGCCGATGTAGTCGCGGTTCGCCTTGGCCGACGCCCCACCGCGACCCAGGATCTGCCAGCGCACTTCCTCGTAGCTCCGGTTGTTGAAGATCACGGTCATGATCGGCAGGTCGTAGCGTGAATGCGTCCAGAGCGCATCCGTCTGCCCGAACAGGAATCCGCCGTCTCCCTGGAGGTTGACGACCTGGCGTCTGGGCAGCGCCAGTTGCACCCCGGCGGCCGCGCCGGTCCCCCATCCGAGCGCGCGACCTTCGGTACGACCGATCTTCAGCATCTTGTCGTCGTCGAAATCGAAGAAGTTCAGCACCTTGCCTTCGCTGCCCACTTCATCGACGATGACCGCGTCGCGATCGAGCTGGTCGTTCAGCTCGACGACGATTCGCTGCCAGGGGACCGGTCCGCCGGCCGCGCGTCGCGCGAGCGCAATGCGCGACTGCCGCATCTTCGGGACGTAGGCGTGTGCCGCGGCGAGCCGTTCCTGGGCGCGTGCGCGCAAACGGTCGGCCGGCGCCAGGCTGATGATGGCCTCGACCAGGTCCTTCGCAATCTGACTCAGGTCACCGAGCAAGGCCGCGCTCATCGGCGAGTTGCGTCCGAGGGTCATCGGATCGACGCCGGCGTGAACCTGCCTGGTCCCCTCGGCAACATTGACCGGTGAGCGGGCGCCGAAGTTGATCAGCAGATCGACTTTTTCCGGGAACCGCAGCGAGCGCGAGTACTCCCCGGCGTAGAGCGGATGCGCGGTCGGGAAGTCGCAGAACTGGCTCCGGTGGTTCGTGACCGGTATGCCGAGCAGCTCCGCCAGTCGAACCACGTCCTTCCGGGCATTGCATTGACTCACCTCGGGGCCCACGTAGAGCAGCGGACTCGATGACTCCCAGATGATGCGCGCCGCCTGCTCGATCGCCTTCACGTCGGGGCGGATCTCCATCGGAATCCTGAACGCCTCGCCCTTGAAGATCTTGGCAGTGACGTTCTCCTGGTACATCAGGTCGCGAGGGATGCGCACGTAACAGGGTCCGCCCGGCATCACGGTCGACACCCGGCACGCCTGGCGCACCCACTCCGGGATTCGCTCGGTCTGGTGCACGACCCATCGCCATTTCGTGAATTGCTTGACCGGCTCCAGCCAGTCGTCGATGTCCTCGTGGCTGTCGGTGCCTTCACGCTCGGTCTCGGCGTGATCGCTCAGCAGCACGATCGAGGTGCGATCCTTCATCGCGTTGTACAGGTTCGACGAGGAATTGGGCAGCCCGACCCGGCTGAACATCCCGAACCCGACCTTCCCGGACGCCATCGCGTAGCCGCTTGCGATCGCCGAGACCTGCCCTTCATGGGTGGCCTGAATGAGCTGGATCTGCGGCCGTGCGACCAGCGCGTCGGACAACGGGCCGAGTCCCGACCCGTTGGTGACGAAGAAGTATTTCGCGCCGGTCTCGATGATCTGCTCGGCGAGCAGCTCACCGCCGGTTCCAGTCATCGTCCGGGTGAGCGCCTCGGCCACCGGGGAGGCCCCCTGCATGAACGGCGACACCGACGCCAGCGCCGACCTGGCCGACGCGGCGGTATAGCCCGCGGCCACCATGCTGCCCAGGAAGCCCCGCCGCGTCAGGTTGCGCTGAACGAGATCTCGAACCAGTTCCTGCATCGTATCTCCTTGTGGATGGAGCAGTTTCCAGGCTTCCCTGACGGGTGTCAAGCGGGATCGGCTATTGAACCGTGGTGCCGAACGACCGTGTTAGGATCCGCGCACACTTTGCGTAGAGGAAGAGGCCGAATGACATCGTCTTCCCGTCCGCGACCCACCATGGCCCAGGTCACGATCCTGGCGCTGATTTCAGTCCTCGCAGGCTTCGCGCCCTCCAGCGGCCCAGGCAACCTGCTGGCCGGCAGCACACGCGTGGTGTCCGTGACACCGGCGCCCGAAATGGATGGGGCGATGTGCGAACTGGTGCCGGGGAGCACCAGCCGCACGCTCTACGCTGCCTTGTGGCAGCAACAGACCGCAGCCGCAGCGGCGCTCGAACGGCCGCCGCTGCGCGCGATCGCCGACCCGTACGGACTCTATAGCGCCGTCGGCGTGGACCTCGTGAACGACGAGGTCATCCTGCAGGACGAGAACCACTTCCGCATTCTCGTGTACGACCGCACGGCGAATACGCCTCCGGGCGCGCCGATGACCGAGCCCAAGCGCGTCATCAGGGGCGATCAAACCAACCTGATGCTGAATTGCGCACTCTATATCGATCCCAAGAATGGCGACATCTACTCGGTCAACAACGACAGCATCGACAGCACGGTCGTCTTCTCCCGGAAGGCGAGCGGCAATGCCGCGCCCGACCGGAACCTTCACACCCCTCACGGGTCATTCGGCATCGCCGTCGACGAGGAAGCACAGGAGATGTTCCTCACCGTGCAGCACTCTCACGCCGTGTCGGTGTTCCCCAAGATCGCCAAGGATGAGGAGCCGCCGATCCGTGTGATACAGGGTGACCGAACCGGGCTGGGCGATCCGCATGGCATCGCGCTGGACACCAGGACCAACCAGCTCTTCGTCAGCAACTTCGGTTCGACCATGAGCACGCGCCGCAGTGAGGCGGGGCCGAATGCGAGAGGCGATGGTGACGGGAAGGAGCACTGGCCGCTCGACAGGGACCACGCCATTCCCGGCTCGGGGAGAAACCTCCCTCCCTCGATCACGGTCTACCCCAAGAGCGCCAGCGGCGACACGGCGCCGCTCCGGGTCATCCAGGGGCCCAGGACGCAGCTGAATTGGCCGACGGCCATGGCCGTGGATCCCGGGCGCGGGGAGCTATTCGTCGCCAACGACCAGGGCGATTCGGTGCTGGTGTTCAGCGTCAACGCCAACGGGAATGTCGCGCCGCTTCGGGTGCTGAAGGGGCCGAAGACCCTGATCAAGTATCCGAATGGCCTAACCCTGGATCTCAAGCACGACGAACTGTGGGTCGCGAACTTCGGCAATCACGCGGCCACGGTGTACACGCGCGACGCCTCCGGAGACACCGCGCCCTTGCGAATAATCCGCAGCGGTCCGCTCGACGCCAGCGTACCCGCACTGGGCAACCCGTTCTCGGTCGCGTTCGACACCAAGCGGAAAGAAATCCTGGTGCCGAATTGAGTCGCGCACCCGCAGATTGCGGCATTCGCCAGGTCGGCGAGTGAAAGTGACGGCCCGAACCGGAGAATCGAAGGACAGAAAACCAATCTCGCACGGACCATGCACGGGATCGGCTACGACGACATCCACGACGAGATCGTGGTGCCGCAGGCGTTTTCGCAGGCGGTCCTGACATTCCGCGGAGGCGCCACCGGTGAAGAGGCGCCGATTCGGGTGATCCAGGGATCACGCACGCAGTTGAAAGCGCCGGACCGCATGGCCATCGACCCGGTCAACAACGAGATCTACATCGTCGAGCAGGGCTACATTCTGGTCTTCGCGCGCGAGGCCAACGGCAACGTCGCGCCGATTCGAAGGCTGGAAGGTCGTGACACCGGGATCGCCGGTTTCAGCTTCGTGGCGGTAGACCCGATTCACAACGTGTTGATTCACGGCGGTGGGGGCAAGATCCGCATCTTCGACCGCACGGCGAATGGCAACGCGAAGCCCCTGCGGATCATCGGCGGCCCCAAGAGCGGGTTCAACGGACCCAACGGCGCCATCGCCGTTCATGCTCCGACAGGGATGATTATCGCGGCGTCACGAGTGTCGGGGACCGACGGATCGCAGCAGCTCAACAACGTGGGTGAAGTGGCGGCCTTCAGCATTCACGACGAAGGCGACGTGAAGCCTCGGTGGACCATCGGCCGGGGCTTCCTCAAGGTGCCACGCGGCGTCGCGTTGGACCCCGAGGCCAAGAGCATGATTGTGAGCGACAAGATCGGAAACAGAATCGTGACCTTCCATTTCCCCGAGATCTTCTGACGAAAAGGGGTCGGGGGTCATTTTCCGAGGACAGTGTCCTCGAAAAATGACCCCCGACCCCTTTTTCTAGAAGTTGAACTGCAGCACCAGCTTCGCGAACCGGTGGTTCAGGATTTCCTGGGGCCGCTGCCAGGTCGCGTAGGCCGTATTCAACGTCACGACCGGGTTCGAATTCAGCGCGTTGTACAGATCGACGCTGATATTGGCGCGCGTCGGTCCGAACCTCACGATCTTCCCGAATCGCAGATCGAGCTGGTTGACCCGGTCGCCGAACATCGTGCCGGGTTCGACGATGTTGACCGCGATGTTCGAGGCGCCGCCGGAGAGATTGCGGCCGAGCGAGGGCGCGACGATCGCGTTGGTGGCGGTGTAGTTGGCCCAGATCTGCTTGCCCGGCTGGCTCTGGAACGACGCCGACATCTGCACATCGACCTTCGGCACCGTATACGTGGTCAGGAATTTCACCAGCGTCCGGAACGGCGTCTGCTGGCGACAGAAGGAGCCGGGCATCCACGCGGTGGCGTTGGCGACGTTCAGGACGTCGGCGCCGTTGAGAATCTCCGGCAGCTTCGCGACCACCTCGCACATGTCGATGGTGCGCCGTTCCCAGTTCGGTCCGCCCTGGAACAGCAATCCCTGGCGAGGCCGCACGTTGAACGTCAGGTCGAACCCGTTCACGTGGTTGATCATCTTGCCGTACTTGTCGGCGTAGGTGATGAACGTATCCGACGGCCGTCCGAAGGCCGTCGGCTTGAGATCGTACAGCCCCGACACGGTATAGCCGCCGCCGCCAGGGAGCCGCGGGTCGGCGGGAGCCGTCACACTGAAGGTATCGAAGTCGGCCGGCCCGACCGCGCGATCGTCGGTGACGACGAAGTCGCCGAACCAGGTGCGATAGTAGCCAAAATCAGCCGACACCCGCGGCATCAACTGGTGCTGGATGCTGGTCGCGAACTGCCAGTTGTGATCGCGCTTGCCCCATCCGCTGAGCGTGTCGGGATCGTAGCTCGCTCCGACGCGGGTGCTGCCGAAGTCGGGATTGTCCATCGCCCCGCACTCGCCATTGGCGCGCGCTTCGAGCAGGTTGCAATCAGGCACGAAGTTGCGGTTCGCGTCGTTCCACGAGCGGTTGGTCGTGTTCGACAGCAGGCTCGCCGGCGCGCGCGCCCGTCCAAACGTGCCGTCGGTCGCCAGGCTTGCCAGATACCGGTTGACCCCGACCTTGATAGCGGTCCTTCCGTCACCGAACAGGTCGTAGGCCGCGCCCGTCCTCGGCTCGAGCTCGTGCCACCGCACCCCGTCGCCTTTCGGAAACGTGATGTCACGCGTCGGCGTGAACTGACTGGGGCCGACGTACGTTTCCGGATATCCGATGTGGTAGTAGTCGTAGCGCAGGCCCGCCGTCACGGTCAGCCGGTCGACTGTCCATCTGTCCTGCACGAACAGCCCGTGATCGGCGAGCAGCTTCGTGATCGTCCGGGTCGGCAGGCCGCGGAGCGTCAACCGGTTGGGCACGCCGTTGTTGAACCGGAAGCTCATGGGCGAGTCGATCGGGTACAAGGTTTGATCGTCGGTGCCCTTGCCCCAGTTGAAGCCGACCTTCAAGGCGTGCGCGCCGGTGATGTACGACATCGCTGCACGCGCAAAGACCGACTCGTTCCACGTGTTCTGGCCCTGCGGCGTGGCGCGGTAGTTCAAGCCGGTCGACTGCTCGAGGACGCCGTTCAACTTGACCGGTCCCGGCGGGAACTGCGGGTTGGTGAACATCACGTTCTGGTGGGCGCGGTCCGCGCGCAGCACATGATGGAGCACCGAGGCTTCGAGCAGCATGCGGCTGGTGACGGGAGAGTTCCAGTCGTAGTTGGGGATCCGCTTGGGGTCGAGCTGCGCCCACTGATTCAATCCGGCTTCCGTGAGCGTGTTGACGCCCGGATCTCTCGGGTGTTCTTCGGACACCGCCTGGTCGTAGCTGACGCCGAACTTGTTCCTCGGCGTCGCCTGCCACGTGACCCGCGCGTTGACGTTCTTCCAGACGTTCGAGATGTCTTCGGGCTCGTCGGACGGCACATAGGTCCAGGCGTTGGGGTTGCCCGCGTTGGCGTTGCGGAACAGCGCGCGGGTGCTCTGAGCGCCGGTGTACCGCACCGTCGCGTGGAACCAGAGCTTGTTCTGGATGATTGGTCCGCCGACCGCGGGGTTGATGTCCCAGATCCTCTTGAGCGCATTGGGCGCCCTCAAACCGCGATCGCGGAGGTCATCGTTGAAATTGCTCGACGCGAATGCATCGTTGGCAAATGCTCCGAGGAACGTGCCGCTGAAGGCGTTGCCGCCATCCTTCGGGATCATCTGCATGCGCAGGCCGCCTTCCTTCTGCTCTGCGCCGATCCCGGCCGTGTCGACCAGAATTTCCACGTACGCGGCCATGTTCGCCGCGCCCTGGGTGCCGCTGCCCGTGCCGATCGAATGGAGCGAGTTGCCGTTGATCACCAGCCGCGGGTCGTCGACGCCGTGCACGAAAATCCCACCGGGCCCGGCGCCCGACGGTCCCATGCCGCGAATGCCGCCGACGTCGGTATTGGTGGTCGTCACGCCCGCCGTCAGCGCGGCGACGAACGGGATGCTGCGCGTCGATGGCAGGGCCTCGAGGACTTCCTGGTCGAGTACCCGCTGGCGCATGGTGTTCTGGACGTCGACGGTTGGCGTTTCGCCGGTCACCGTGATCGTTTCTTCCAGCGCGCCGACACGCATCTCGGCGTTGATGGTCGCCGCGAAGTTGCCCGACAGCTGAATGGATTCGCGCTTGACCGAGGAGAACCCGGCCAGCGAGAAGGTCATGGTGTAGGCGCCCGGCCGCAGATCTTCGATTCGATACAGCCCGTTGCCGTCGGTGACGGCGGTCCGCACCTTCTCAATCAGCGCGGGACTGGCAGCTTCGACGGTGACTCCCGGCAGCACGGCGCCGGAGGTGTCCCGGACGACGCCGGTGAGAGAGGCCTGGGCATAAGCGGCCGCAGGCACGAGGAACAACGAAGCGAACCCAAGGATCGCCAACCGAACACGATGGGACATTCAGCCCTCCGACGTTGTCTACGGGTCGCCCTACCTGGTAATTACAGGCCGCTGATTTTCGTACCTACAAGCCGCGCCGGCTGAAGCCGGCGCGCTACAGGGATTGGGCTCCTGTAGCGCGGGGCTTCAGCCCACGCGGTTAGTTCCTCGTCGAGGTCATATGCTCGAAGACCTCTGGCACGTGCCAGGTCATCACCGCGTTGAGCTCCTTGTCGGTGACGATCACGCTCTTGTTCTTGGGGTCCACCGCAATGGCCCGCATCTCGAGCAGCACGCCCTCGCCGATCTTGAACCGCGCCGGCGCGTTGCCGTTGTCGTTGACGGTCCACACGCCAACGGAGTTGCCTCGCGAGCCCGCGAAGATGATGCCGTTGTACACGGCCGCCAGCCGGCCCTGGCCCGCGCCGTCTCCGGTGATCACGCGTACCGGTTTCACGTTGCCGTTCGCGGTGCTGTCGAAGACCAGCAGGTTCCGCCCGGCAACAATGAGCGAACGCGTGATGGGGTCAACCGAGATTGCCGCGGCGCCGCCACCACCACCCTCCGTCAACAGCGTGGCCGGGCCGCGAATCGCGCGGATGGGCGCCACGTCACCGTGTGCGTCGGCGGGAAACACGAGGATCTGCCCGCCGTCATTGACGAAGATTTCCTTGCGAATCGGATCGACCGCGACGCGATCGGCCCGGCGTATCTCGGTGCGCGGACCCTGAATCACGCGAATGGGTGGTTCCTCGCCGGACGCCTCGCCCCGGAAGCTGAGGATCGACTGGCTGAACTGCGCGGGCACGATGATCCGGTCAGCGACCTCGTCGTACGCAATCCCGTGCATCGTCCTGCTGAGCTGGGTGGTCTGTCCTTCGATTCTCCGAATCGGCGCCGCTTGTCCGTCCGCCAACCTGGCGAACACCGCAATCTGCGGATGGGCCACTCAATTCGGGGCGAGGATGGTCTCGCGCCTCGTATCGAAGGCGACGGCCCCCGGGTTGCCAATCATCAGCGACGGCACCCCGTCTGGTGCCGCGCGGATGGTTCGCAAGGGCGCGGCGTCACCGCTGGCGTTCAGACGGTAGGCCGTGGCGGTGTGACCGCCGAAGTTGGCGACCCAGAACTCGTTGCGCTGGAGATCGAGGGCGATGCCGGTCGGGCTCTTCAGCCCTGTCTTCGGCCCCTTAATCACCCGCTTCGGCGCAACGTCGCCGGATGCCTCAGCGTCGAACACGAGAATCGAGTCGGTCGTGTCGTTGGTGACATAGACGTCTCCGCGCTCGGCGTCAACCGCCACCCCCGTCGGCCAGTTCAACCCCGTGCGCGGTCCGGTGATGACGCGTACCGGCGCGGCGTCGCCGGAGGCGTTCTTCGCGAAGACCGCGATCGACGGCGGCAGCGTCTTTCCCGACCCGGGCACCGCGAAGTCCCGGTCGAGGGGCCAGTTCTTCAGCTTCGATCGCTCTTCCTTCTCGGCGGCGCTCAGGTAGTCGGCGGCGCTGACGTCGTTGTCATGGGTCGAGCCGTGGTTGGTCACGAACAACAGCCCGCGCTTCGAATCGAAGGCGATGCCGTGCGGATCGGCCAGCCGGGTGCGCGTACCCTGCAGCATGCGCAGCGGTGCATCCTCGCCGCTGGCGCCCTTGCGGTAGACGACGATCGCGCTGTCGTGCTGAACCGTCAGGAAGACTTCCTGGGCCTCTTCGTCAACGGTGATGCCGAAGGTGCCGTGCGGCGTGTGAATCTCCCGGCTCGGCGCCACGTTGCCCACCTGCTCGTTGGAGAAGATGACCAGGTGATCCTGCGTGTCGTTGTTGACCGCGTACACGTCGCCGTTCTTCTGATCGATGTACAGCCCGCACTGGAATTCGATCTTGGTCTTGCTCTCTTCATGCTTCATCAGCGACTCGTCCCACGGGGCGCCGATGATGCGCTTTGGCTTGGCGACCTGGTTGGGCCCGTTGTTCTCGGTGCGGTCGAAAAACAGCACCTGGAACAGGTTTTCGTCGGTGACCACGACCTGATCCCGCGCAAAATCGATGGCAATCGAACTGAACGACGGATACCGATCCCGAATCGTACGAATCGGCGCCCCGTACGACATGGCCTGGGAGGCCGCGCCGCCCTGGGCTCCGCCTCCGCGCGCCTGGTACGACGTGTCCGCCTCGTCCGGCAGCGGGCACATCACACCGGTTTCCGGGGGCAGCGGCGACGACGACACCATGTGGTCGATGCCGATGTATCGAGTCCGTGCCGATACCTCCCGGCTGCCCGGCGACGAACTGATCGCCGCGGCGACGAGCACCGCCGCGACCGCGATCCAACGAAATTTACGCGTTAATAAGGCCATAGACCTCTCGCTAGTAATTGAACTGTATAGGCGAGCGTGGCGAACCCGGCATTCAGGAACTCCTGCTTTACTCGATCAATGGTCATTTAGGCGGGGCCACTGAGTAAAGTCAAGAGGAAACGTCCTGTACCTGAGACATCGCGCTCAGGCACAGGACGACGTCAGCTTAGAAGTCCAGTTGCAGGACCAACCGGGCGAAGCGCGCGCCGAGGATGTCCTGCGGAGCCCGGAAGCTTCCAAACGCGCGGTTCTCGGTGAGCACCGGGTTCGCGTTCAGGACGTTGTAGAGGTCGACGCCGACCATCGTGTTCAGCCGGCCGGTCCGCACGGCCTTGCCGATGCGCAAATCGAGCTCGTGCATCCGCTCACCGTAGACGGTGCCCGGCTCGACGATATTGACCACCATGTTCGCCGCGTTGCCGGAGAGCGGCCGGCCCAGCGACGGCGAGACGATGGCATTGGTCGCGGTGAGGTTGGCAAGCACCTGAGGTCCGGGCAGGCCCTGGTAGGTCGCCGCGAACTGCACGTCGATCTTGGGAATCAGGTAGGTGCCGATCATCTTGACCTGGGTGATGAAGCTACCTTTCTGGTCGCAAAACGCCTCGGGCAGCCAGGTATTCGCACCGTTTGCCTCGCCCACATTCAAGGCCCCGCGCAGGATTTCCGGCACCTGCGCAACGATCTCGCAGTTGTTGGTCGACGTGCGTCCCGTACTGGTGCCGCCCTGCAACGTCAGGCCCTGTGCCAGCCGGGCGTTCATCGTGATGTCGAAGCCGTTCCAGGTATTGGAGGCGTTGCCGTAGTTGTCCGCGAAGGTGATGTAGTTGTCGGTCGGCCTGCCGAACGCTGCCGGTTTCAGGTTATAGAGTCCCGATACCTGATAGCCGCCGCCGCCGGGCAATCGCGGATCCGATGGGGCGGTCACGCTGAACCTGTCGTGGTCGGCCGCACTGATAGCGCGGTCGTCGGTGACCACCAGGTTCGTGAACCAGGTGCGGAAGTAGCTGACGTCCACCGAGACCCGCGGCAGGATCTGCCGCTGCACGCCGGCCGAGAACTGCCAGTTGGAGTCGGGACGCTTGTTCCAACCGGTCAGCGTGTCCGGGTCATAGCTCGACCCCGGGCGGCGAGTGCCGAAGTCGGGGTTGCTCATGGCGCCGCACTCGGCGTTGGCGGCCGGGCTGAGCAGATTGCAGTCGGGCACGAAGTTGCGGTTGGCGTCGTTCCACGAGCGCGTGGTCGTGTTGATGAGGCGTGCCGACGGGTTCATGTTCGTCGTGTACGCCGCGTCGGTGCCGGTGCCGCCGGCGTTGGGCGCGCCGAAAAACCGCAGGTATTTGTTCATGCTGACTTTGACCGCCGTCGTGCCGTCGCCGAACACGTCATAGGCCACGCCGCTGCGCGGCTGCAGGTCGTGCCATTTCACGCCCTCGGTTTCCGGGAACGTGAAGTCGCGGTTCGGCACCAGGAGACCCGCGCCCACGGACTGCTCGGGGAACGAGACGTGGAAATAGTCATAGCGAAGACCGCCGGTGATGGTCATCCGTTTCACCGTCCAACGGTCCTGGATGAAGGCGCCGTGGTCCGACTGGTCGATAAACGTCCGCCACGGGGTCGCCAGCAGCGTCAACTGGTTAGGCACGCCGTTGTTGAACCGGAAGCTGACCGGCGAGTCGATGCTGCGCGCGAACTGGTCCTGGCTCTGGTAACCAAGGTTGAAGCCGGCCTTGAGGTCGTGGGAGCCGGTGATGTAGGAGGCGGTGAACTTCGGCTGCCGCACCGGATTCTTCGAGTTCGTCGCCGTGCTGGCCGAGGCGCGGTACGCAAGGCCCGTCGACTGCTCGGTCACGCCATTCATCAACACCCCGCCCGGGTCGTTCGTGAAGTAGATGTTCGTCTGGGGCCGCTCGCTCGACGAGTCGCGCTTCATGAAGCGCAGCTCGAGCAGCAGGCGGTTGCTGACCGGCGAGCTCCAGTCGAGGAACAGCATCGTCCCCGGCTTGATCGGCGCATAGTTGGTGACGTTGGCTTCCGGGGAGACTTCCGCCGACAGCGTCCTCGGGCACGGGCACGAATGCGCAAAGTCGTAGCTGACGCCGAACTTGTTCCTCTGGTTGGCCTGGTACGTCAGACGGACGTTGGTGCTCTTCCAGATGTTGTCGTTGGTCGCCGGTCCGCGGGCGACGTCGGGCTCGTACACCCAGGAGTTCGGGTTGCCAGCGTTCTTGTTGTAGTAGATGGACGAGAACTGCCGCGCCTGGTTGTAACGCGCGGTGCCGAAGAACCACAGCTTGTCACGGACAATCCGGCCGCCGCCGAAGGGGTTGACTTCCGTATACCGATCCAGCCCGTTCGGTGCGCTCAGGCCGCGGTTCCTCAGGTCGTCGGTGACGTTGCTGCCCTGCATCGAACCGTTGGCAAACGCGCCGTAGAAGTGGCCCTCGAAGGTATTGCCCCCGTCGCGGGGAATCAGGTTGATGCGGACGCCGCCTTCCTTCTGCTCCGCCGAGACGCCGCTCAAGTCGACCTGCATTTCCGCGTACGCCGCCATGTTGCCGGCGCCGTTGGTGCCGCTGCCCTGCGTCGCATGCACCGAGATGCCGTTCACCTCGGTCCGGATATCTCCCACGCCGTGCACCGTCATGGCGCCCGTGGACGATCCGGATTCGCCGTTGAGGCCGCCGACGTCCTGGTTCGCCTTCGTCACGCCGGGCAGCAGCGATGCAATGCTCGCGGTGCCTCGGCTCGAAGGAATCTCGCTGATAATCTTCTGATCCAGCACGATCTGCTTCTTCGTGTTCTGCACGTCGACCGTGGGCGTTTCGCCGGTCACGGTGATCGTTTCTTCCAGGGCGCCGACGCGCATGTCGGCGTTGACGGTGGCCGTAAATGTGCCCGTCAGCTCGATGCCTTCGCGCTTGACGGTGTTGAACCCCGGCAGGACAAAGGTCAGCGAGTAGGACCCGCCACGCAGGGCTTCAATCTTGTACTGGCCGTTTCCGTCGGTGACGACCGACCGGACTTTTTCAATCAGCGCGGGGCTGGCAGCTTCGACGGTCACGCCTGGCAGCACCGCTCCTGACGTATCTTTGACCACGCCGGCGATTGACGCCTGCGCGTATGCGGACGACGAGAAGATCGCCGTCGCCGACAAGACCAATAGTGCGACCCTGAAATTACGAACCACTGTTGTTGTCTCCCTTTCGATCACGTCCCGCGGAAACGGAACGAGCGTGTAGTAGTGCAGGCGGATTAAACCGAGACGGCGGGCGACATCATCCGAGCGCCCTGACCAGCAGCAAAAAGGCCCCGAGCGCCCCCGCAGCCTGCCACCATAACTCAGATTGGTGCTTGAGGACCAGTCCCCCGGGCAACAGGACCAACCCGGCGGCCAGCAGAAACTGCCAGTACAGCTCCTCCCGCCGCTCCTCCCGGCCGGTGGCGGGGGCCCGGTTACGCACGCTGCTGATGATCCGGGACGCAATCTCGCCGTCGGTCTGCCGGTCAAGCTCGAGATACTCCCCCCCGCCCGCCCGTGCAATTGTGCGCAGCGATTCGCGGTCGAGCACGGAGTACAACTCGCTTGCGCGGCGCGCTTCCCCGGCGTCCGGAATGTAGCCGCCGGTCGTCGTGCCGACACCGACGACGTAGACCGAGACGTCGGCGGCGCGCGCGGCCGCCAGCGCACCGGCCACCTTGCCGGTCCACGCCTGACCATCGGAGATCACGACGAAGGCCTTCGGGTTGGTCGACCGCCCGAACAGCTCCTCATTCGTCTCCACCAGCCGCAATCCCCACAGGACCGCTTCCTCGATATTGGTATTCCAGGTGGGCGCGTCGTCGAGCCGGAACGGCGGCTGTTCGGAGAGGTGGTCCAGGAAAAAGAACAGGGCGTCCGGGTCTCTCGTGAGCCGCAGTTGCGGCGCCGTGAAAAACGCGAATAGCGCGAGGCCGACCCGGTCCTGTTCCCAGCTCAGCGTATCGGCGAACGTCCGCATGAACCGCATCGACCGCTGCCAGCGGTCGGGCGTCACGTCCGCGACGTACATGGACGCGGAGCTGTCCTGCAGGATGATGAAGTCGGCGCCCGCGGGAACCGGCGTCCACATTTGCCGGTACGGGCGCGCCAGCGCGGTGACGCAGAGGGCGGCCGCGACGACCAGGCACAGCCAGAACGCCAGATCACCGATTGAGGCGTACCGCCCGGCGCGCGGCAGCACCTGCGCCGCTGCGTACCGGCGCGCATCGCGGCGCCGGCGCACCACGTGCCAGCCCCAGACGAGCAGCAGCACCGCCGGAACGATCAGCAGCCAGAGATAGACGGGCTCCGCAAAGGCGAACGCGTCAGCCCTTCCGCTCAATCGCACCGCCCTTGCCCGGCTCGATTCCCTGGTCCATTTCCCCTGGCTCCAGTGGAACCAGAAGATTGAGGTCCCGCTTCTCAGGTGGGTCCGGGGGAACACCGCCCTTGCGTCCGGCCGGTCCGTCCTCTGCCGTATCCGTCAGCTCGGGCTGGGCGCGGCCCTTGTCGATGTCGTCGCGCGTCCGGACGACGTACTCGTAGTTATAGGCGGCAACCTCGCTGGCACTCGACTCGGCCGGGGCGTTTCGCAGCACCGCGAGGTAGGCGCTGGTCGCTGCCTGCAGCGCATCGAGCACGGCTTGTTTGTCGCCGTTGCGCGCCTCGCCCTGCCGGTAGACGGAGTTGGCCACGATCAGTTGGCGTTCGATGCCCTCGGGCGACATGGCGGTCAGCGGGTCCGGGCCGTCCGAGACGACGCGGTCGTGCTGGCCGCTCCAGTACCGGATCGCCGCTCGCTGGGTGCGCACGTCGTTCAAGGGGCCGGCGCCAACCCACGGGATCCAGCTCCCGTACGCGAGGTATCGCTCCACCGACGCCAGTTCTTCGTCGGCGCGGTCGTAGTCCTGCGTCGCGAACGCACGGTGCGCGCGCGCGACGCGTCGATCGATCGTGCCGGCCGCCAGGCAGAGGCTTCCGAGCGCCGCGAGCACGACCGCACCGGTGACGTGGCGTGTGATCCTTGTCATGGAAACGTCCTGAAGTATGGAAAGGTCAGTTTCAACGTGCCGGCCGCGAGCCACAGCCCGACCGCGATCAGCGTGTACCCGGCGAACGCCGGCAAGGGAGACCCCTCACGGCTCATGGTGAGCCGTCCGGCGCCGAGCCGATCGATGTCGGCCAGCGCGCGCAGGATCGCGGGTTCGTCCGGCGCCGCGTAGAAGCGGCCTCCGCTGCGCTCGACCATCGGCTTCCAGAGGGCGTCCCAGGTGACGTCGCCAAGCTGTTGGCCGTAACCGAGCCGCACCATGAAGATCGGAATCGCGTTGCGCCGGGCTTCCTCCATCATCTCGGCAAGCGTCCGTCCCCTGAAGTTCGTCTCGCCGTCGTTGCCGTCGGTGAAGATCACCAACATGTTGTCCGAGCCGTCCAGCAGGTTGAAGGTCTTGAACAGTTGCAGGCCCTGCTCGAGGCCCTGGATGATGGTGGTGCCGAACACGTTGAACCGGTTCCACGCTCTCGGCTCTCCGATCAGCTTCAGGCTGAGCACCGCGTTCTGATGGTCGGTGGTGAACGGCGTCACCACGTACGCCTCGTTGCCGAACTGCACGATCGCGATGCGGTCGGCGCGGCCGCCGTCCATCCGCAGCCTGACGAAGCGCTCGCTGGCCGATACCGCCGTATAAAAGGTGCGGTTGATCACCGGCTTGAGCGTGGGGGCTTCAAACGGCATCACCATGCTGCCGGAGCTGTCGATGACGACCGCGATCTGCCGTCCCGAGTACGTGGACTGCTCCCGCACCGACGTCGTGTGCGGGTCGGCCATCGCGACGGCGAAGAACGGAATCCCGGCGACGAACATCAGGAACGGCGCGTGGCGGCCCGGCGCCAGCGGCGATCGCGGCATCCCGGCCAGGATCGCCGGCAGCGCTACGCGCGCCCGCGACCACGGGCCCGACCGCAGGCTGCGCGCAAGCAGCACCAACAGGGGCACCGCAACCATGACGCCGCCGACGAGGACGGCGGTCTGCAACTGCGAAAACTCCAGATCGCTCCAGGCGATGCGCTCCCACGCGGCCAGGGTGCGTTCGATCGCCGGAAACAGCTCGCTCAGCGCTCCCATGCGTCTCTGAACCGCGCGGTGGCGCGGGACAGCCGATCGGCGGCGCGTGCCCGCCACTGCGTGATCGCGTGCAGCCGTTCGAGCGCGCGCGTCGCAGTGTCGAGTGCCGCATCAATTGTCGGTGCGTCGAGCTCGCCTCCGCGTCCGTAGCGTGCCGCCGCCAGCACCTGTAGTGATTCGCTCAGCTCCTGGAGCGACACCGTGAGGCGTGGATCGGTTCGCGACCCATCGGCGGGCGCGACTCCCGCGGCCGCCGTGGCGGCGGTCGCCGAGCCGGAAATCACGACTCGCGTGGCGCCCACGCCGCGCTTCCGGAGCGTGAGCTGCCCTTCCCGTGGGGCGGCATCGCGCTCGACGACGCGCTGCGCCACCGGCCGGCCGAGCGCGACGGTGCCGGCCACGCGGGACACGGCGAGCAGGCGGTCGATCAGATCGATCGTCCAGCCCGAGCGGGCGACCTCGGACTTCACGAGCGACGCCTCGCGAAGACAGCCGTTGAGCACACCCACGGGAGACATGAGGCGCGGCCCGGCGGCCGCGCGGGCGGCCTGTGGACGCGCCACGCGCACGACCGCCAGTCCCGCCAGGACCGCCGCGAATGCGAACAGCACGGCCGCCGCCACCAGCTCGCCGCTCGATCGGAACGCCGTGCGATCGATGTCACCGAAGGTGCCAGGCAGTGCATCCAGAATGCCGTCGGCCGCCACCGGCACGAGCGACTGCACACGCACGGCGAGCGGCGGCAGCAGGTACACCTGGTCCCGGCCGCGAGTGCCGGTCGCTCCCGACGATTGGACGTTGTAGGTGATGGCGAGGCCAGGGATGTCGACGTCCTTCGCGAAATACTCGTCCCCGAGAAGCCTCAGCGTGTAGGAATACTGGAAGTAGCGGCGCGGCGGCGCCTCGACGTCCTTATGGCGCGTGGCGCTGACGACTTCAAACGGCGCCAGCTCGATCGCGGCCGCGTCGAGGCGTGCGACATCCACCACCACCTGGACCTGCGGGGTGTCGATGACGCCGCACGTCAGCGTGAGCGTGAAGGGCTGACCGATACGTACGGCCGACTCGTCGGTCTTCCACCAACAGGCGATGGGATCCGAGTCGCCGCCGACGGCCGGTACGACAGCCGTACCCGGGGTGGGCGCCTGGGCCGCCGCCGCACTCGCGAGCGCAGTACAACACGCGAGCACGGCCGCGAGACAGGCTCTACCTTGCCACGGGTTGGAAGACCTCCGATATGACAAGCAATTTTCCTTTGGGGCTGAGCGCCATCAACGTTTCCGAGAGGACCGCTAACGAAGCGACGCGAATTATACCGAAGTCAGGCGCCGGTGAATCATCTGAGCTCGACCGGCGCCTTTCGAAGGCGAGCGGCTGTCCCGACCCTGGTGGCGGCGGCGACCCCGGCGGCCCGAAGCGCCTTGACCAGGCGCGGAGCGTCTTTCGCGGGCAGCGCGATCAGCAGGCCTCCCGACGTCTGGGGATCGAACGCGATGTCCGCGAGTCCCTGGGCGACTCCGCGGCCAATCGCCACCTTTCCCTCGAGGTAACTCTGGTTTCGCTTGCACCCGCCGGTCAGATAGCCGCCGGCGGCGAGACGCGCCGCTCCCGGCAGCAACGGCAGCTTCGCTGACTGCAAGACGATCGTCACGCCGCTCCCGCTGGCCATTTCATACGCGTGTCCGAGAAGCCCGAAGCCGGTCACGTCGGAGCACGCGTGCACCTGGAATCGGCGCATCACGGCGGACGCGGACTTGTTGAGCGAGACCATCGATGCGATCGCCGCGCGGACGCTCGCCGCCGGCGCCTTCCGCTGCTTCAGCGCGGTCGTGATGATGCCGGTCCCAAGCCGCTTGGTGAGCACCAGGGCGTCGCCGCTGCGAACGCCGACGTTGCGGAGCACGCGGTCGGGGTGAACGGTGCCGGTGACGGCCATCCCGAACTTCAATTCCTTGTCGATGATGCTGTGGCCGCCGATCACCACGGCGCCCGCCGCGCGCACGCGTTCAGCGCCGCCCTTGAGAATCTCGCCGAGCACCTCGATCTCGAGGGTGCCTTTCGGGAAGCCGACGATATTCAAGGCCACGATCGGGTCGCCGCCCATGGCGTAGACGTCGCTCAGCGCGTTGGCGGCGGCGATCTGGCCGAAGACGTAAGGGTCGTCCACGATCGGCGTGAAGAAATCGACGGTATTCACGATCGCGAGGTCGGGCCGCAGGCGGAATACGCCCGCGTCGTCGGAGGTTTCGGTTCCGACAATCAGATCGGGGTGTTCCCACTTCGGCAGGCTGTGCAGCACGTGCACAAGGTCGGCAGCGCCGAGCTTCGCCGCTCAACCGGCGGCGGTCACCTGTTGCGTCAGCCCGGTCAGCTTCAGCGCCTTTCGCCCCGTCACAGCCATCACTCGTCCTCGCACTCGTCCTCTCAACGGTTACAATCTGGGCGTCCGCATGCCGCGTCCCGACAGCGCCGCCCTCGCATCCCTTCCCTCGGTCGACCGCCTGCTGCGATCGCCCTGGGCGGCGGAGCTCGTCACCCGCCACGGGCGCCCGGCGGTGACCGACGCGATACGCGCCGTGCTGGCGGAGGTGCGCTCGAAGGAAGGCGCGGCCACGCTGGCGGGCGGGACTGAAGACAGCATACTCCGGGCCCGCGTCACCGAGCGCCTCGACACGATGATGCAGCCATCACTGCGGCCGGTGTTCAACCTCACCGGGACGGTTCTCCACACCAACCTCGGACGAGCCCGCCTGGCGCCGGCCGCCGCCGCGGCGATCGCGCGGATCGCCGAGCGGCCGTCCAACCTCGAGTTCGACCTGGCGGAAGGCGTGCGCGGCGATCGCGATTCGCATCTCGAGGCGCAACTGTGCCGGCTGACAGGCGCCGAGGCGGCGACGGTGGTCAACAACAATGCCGCCGCCGTGATGCTCGTGCTCAACACGTTCGCGCGCGGAAAAGAGGTGCCGACCTCGCGCGGCGAGCTGATCGAAATCGGCGGCGCGTTCCGGATGCCGGAGATCATGGCCGCCTCGGGCTGCCGCCTTCGTGAGATCGGCACGACCAATCGCGTGCACCTGGACGACTACGCCTCGGCGATCGGCGCCGACACCGGCCTCGTGATGAAAGTGCACACGAGCAACTACGCCGTCGTCGGCTTCACCTCCGCGGTCCCCGAAGCCGACCTCGCGGCGCTCTGCCGCGAACGGGGCGTCCCGTTTGTCGTCGACCTGGGGAGCGGCAGCCTCGTCGATCTGCGCCGGTACGGCCTGCCGCACGAGCCGATGCCCTCGGAGGCGCTGGCGCGCGGCGCCGACGTCGTGACCTTCAGCGGCGACAAGCTCCTCGGCGGTCCCCAGGCAGGCATCCTCGTCGGCCGTGCGGACCTGATCGGCGCCATCAGGCGCAACCCGATGAAGCGCGCCCTGCGCGTGGGCAAGATGACGGTCGCGGCGCTCTCGTCCACGCTGGCGCTCTACGAGGATCCGGACCGTCTGCCGGAGCGTCTGCCGGTGCTCGGCGATCTCCTCCGGCCGATCGCGGAGATTCGCGGCGCCGCGGAGCGGTTGAAAGACGCGGTGGCCGCCGCGGTGCAGGGTGCGACGGTCGAGGTGGTTGATTGCGAGAGCCAGTTTGGCAGCGGGGCGCTGCCGACTCAGACCCTTGCCAGCGCCGGCCTGGCGATCCGGCCCGCGACGGATCGCGGCGCCGGGACCGCCCTGAATCGACTCGCGAAAGCCTTCCGCGATCTGCCGCTGCCCGTCATCGGGCGGGTGCACGACGGCGCCTTCATCCTCGACTTCCGATGCCTGGACGACGAGGCGGCGTTCGCCGCACAACTGTCGAAGCTCACCTCATAGGATCTGACGCGTTTCGCCCGCGCGCCGCGTGACGCGCTCGCGATCGAGAAATTCGAGCAGCGGGATCGCGTATTTTCGCGAGACGCCGAACCGCTCCTTGAATGCCGCGACGTCGATCGTCGCGGTGCCCGCCTTCTTGAGGCTCTGGAGCTCGCTCTTCAGCCTGTCGAGCGCCGCCTCGTGAAACAGCAGGTCCCCGAGGCGGATGACGACCTTCTGCCGCACCAGCAGCGCGGTCATCCGCTCCACGGCCTTGGCCGGCATGGCAATCTTTGCCGCCAGCGACGCGTAATCGGGCGGCGTGAGGGCGGCCTCGCTGAGCGCGCGAACGATAGCCGCCCGGGCCCGCCCATCCTCATCGCTCAGCACCAGATGGTGCGTCGTCAACGCCACCCGGTCTCGCGCGGCAATCTTCCCGCCACGCTGCAACTGGTCGAGCGCGTGTTCGAAGACGGCCAGCGGCGCGTCCGCAAACAGGCGCTCGCGAAGCTCTTCACGCGGGATGCCGTCGGCCAGCGGATGGCTGGCGTGGTACTCCGCCAGCACCGCAAGGGCCGCCGCCTGCGCCGCGGCGAGCTTTGCCGACGACACGAGGTGGGCGGCGAACCGGGTCGCGCGGCCCGACTGCTCGAGCCGGGCGATCAGCCCGTCCTGCTGCTCGGCACGAACGCCCGCGCGCGCGCCGAGTTGCGCCAGGGGAAATCCCGCCAGGCCGGCCTCCTCGATCATCACGGCGACGGCGTCGAGCACGTCGTGCTGTTCGGCCACCGAGGCGAACCGTGCGCGCCCCGCCGGGGTGCGGACCCCCTTTCGCGGCGGCAGCGGGTCCAGGACGGTGCCGCCGCCAATGGTCACCAGCGGTGAATACGCGCGCACGATGAACCGATCGCCGCGCGCCAGCACGGCGGGCGCCTCGAGGCGGATGCGCGCGAACCCGGTCTCGCCCGAAGGAATCGCCGCCCCACCTGGCACGACGACACGGCCCAGCAGCTCGCGGGTGCCGTGATGAAACCTGACGCGGGCGCCGTGACGCAGCGCCGGCACCGACGGCAGCAGCTCGATCTCGAGATCGGCGCGGCGCGTGATCGTGACGGCGCCTGGCAGCGTCAGCGTTTCGCCTCGATCGATCTCGACGGCGTCCACTCCCGAGAGATTGACCGCGACGCGCTGGCCGGCGACCGCTTCGCGCTCCTTCGCGCCGTGCACCTGCAGACCGCGGACCTTCACGTGCCGTCCGGACGGCAGGAGCACGAGCTCGTCATCGACCGCGAGGCGGCCGGTCATGAGCGAGCCGGTGACGACGGTGCCGAAGCCGCGCATCGAGAACACGCGATCGATGGGAAGACGTGGCGGGCCGACGGAGGGCCGTCCGGGTACCGAGGCTCCGAGCTCGGCGAGCGCGCGGCGCAGCTCCGGCAGGCCTGCGCCGGTGCGCGCCGAGACGGCGAGGACCGGCGCGCCTTCGAGAAACGAGCCCGCCGCGAGCTCCTGCACCTCGAGGCGGACGACGTCGAGCGTGGCGGCATCGGCGAGATCGGCCTTCGTCAGCACGACCAGCCCAGCGGGCACGCGCAGCAACCGGCAGATCTCGAAGTGCTCGCGCGTCTGGGGCATGACCGATTCGTCCGCGGCGACATGCAGCATCACCAGGTCCATGCCGCCGACCCCGGCCATCATGTTCCTGACGAAGCGCTCGTGCCCCGGCACGTCTACGAATGACAGGGCAACGTCGTTTTCAATGGTGTGCGCGAACCCCAGGTCGATCGTGATGCCGCGCGCCTTCTCTTCCTGAAGGCGATCGGGATCCGTGCCGGTCAGCGCGAGGACCAGCGTGCTCTTGCCGTGATCGATGTGTCCGGCGGTACCGATGATGACGTGCCGCATCACTGTGTCCGAAAACGATGGTGTGGCGGAAGTGCCTGGGAGTCGAACCCAGCCTCCCCGCAAAGCGGCGAGCAACCGGTTTTGAAGACCGGGAGGGCCACCGGGCCCCGTTCACTTCCATCATGAGCGGTGGAAAGGTACCGCGGCAAGAGACTGATTGTAATCGACCATCACGCGATCGCGCCGCCGCCCGTGTGCAGGGCGAGTACGTCCCACACCGCCCGGTTGGCCGGGGTGGGCACGCCGACGGCTCTACCGAGCTGCACGACGCCGCCTGACAGCCACGCGACCTCGAGTCGGTTTCCGCGCTCCAGGTCGTGGTGCATGGACGAGGTCATGCCGGCCGGCAGCGTATCGATGAAGGTGAGCCGCTGCTCCGCGTAGTCCTCGGGCAGGTTGACGCCGTGGGCGCGGCCGACCGCGACCGTTTCCTTCATCACATCCGCCAGAAACGCCCGCGTCTGTGGATTGTCACGTACCGGCCCAATCGTGGACCGCATCGTCGCCGTCGTGCCAGAGAGTCCAACCAGGAACACGTACTTCTCCCAGAGGGTCCGGCGGATGTCGTCCGAGATCTCCGCCTGGACGCCGGCACGCAGCAGTGCCTCCAGCACGTGTTCCGCACGCGTCGAACGGCGGCCGTCATACTCGCCGAACAGCAGCCGCTGCATCGTGCCGGTCTGGTGGATGACGCCGGGCCTGGAAACATTGGTGGCGAGGTAGGTCACGCCGCCCATCACCGCGGCCTCACCACACGCCTTCCGCAGGATATCGTCCTTGACCACGCCGTTCTGGAGCGACAGCACGGCGGTCTGCGGACCGACCAGCGGTGCGATCGCCCGCGCCGCGTCCTCCGTGTCCCACAACTTCACCGCGACGAGCACCAGGTCCACCACGCCGATCGTGGACGGGTCGTCGGTGACGATGACGCGCGGCAGGTGGATGTTGCCCTGGGGTTCGTTCTCGATCAGCAGTCCGTGGTCCCGCATCGCGGCCAGGTGAGATCCGCGGGCAATGAAGGAGACGTCGGATCCCGCATTGGCGAGACGGCCGCCGTAAAATCCTCCCACACCCCCCGAGCCCATCACCGCGATCTTCATCGTCACTCGCCCCAAAGCATGATAGCGCCGGAGGTGTGAGGCGGTCGGACCAGCGCCACGAACGCCGGGGCCATCACATCGCGCACAATGGCCGGCATCGTGATGACGTCAGGTGATCTACGCCCTGTTGCCACCCTCTGGCAACTGGCGCTCGCCAAGGATCGGTTGTTCTGTACGGTCTATCGAAATGAGGCAGGGCTGCGACTGCGGCTCGAGTCGGCGACGGCGGTCATCATGAGCGAGCCGTTCGACCTGCAGCCGCGGATGCTGGCGCGGACGCAGGCGCTCCGCGACTCCCTCAAGCGCCGGGGTTGGCAGGACGTGTCGGCCTAGCGCTAGCGGCGCTCGGCCCGGCGGATGTTGCGCACGTTGTGAATCACCAGGTAGGCGCGGAACGCCGTCATCACCCATAGCCCCGCCACCGCCACCCGCTGGTTCTTCCGCCCCACCGTCAGGTTCCACACGCTCACGCTGCCGGCATCGATCATCCCGCCGAGCGAGATCATCGACCCTGGACGGTGCTGGATCGGCTTGAGCAGCGGATTCTGCTCCTGCACTTTGTAGTATTTCAGTGCATGGTAGGTGGATGCCCAATCCGCCGCCGCGGCCGCACTGGCGGCGATCGTGGGGATCCTCAGGCTCGGCTCCCTATCCTGGGCGGCCGCGGGCGCCGGCACCAGCCAGATGACCGCAGACAAGATAAGCCACGGGCAGAAGCGGCCGAAAACATTGAGCATGATCTTCGTGTATCGGCCGGAACTGGCTGAGCTTTAGAACGTTTCCCATTTGTACGTAGTGTCCGGCTCTAGCCGGACCGTCGTGAAAAGCCGACGCCCACAAGGTCCGGCTAAAGCCGGACACTACGTACGAATAGAAACTGCTTTAAGTCGACTGATAATGATCGCCGTGCTCGCCATTCGCCTCGGATCCGACCTGCTCTTGTCGTCCGCTCGCCTTCGCGGCACCCGCGTGGGCGTCGTCTGCAACCACGCGTCGATCGATCGCGGCTTCCATCACATCGTCGATCGGCTGGCTGGGGCCGAAGGGGTCACGCTGGGCGCGATCTTCGGACCGCAGCACGGCTTCAGGTCCGACGTGCAGGACAACATGGTCGAGACGCCGCACGGCGACGATGCGTCGCGCCGGGTGCCGGTGTATTCGCTGTACAGCGAAACGCGGGAGCCGACGGCGGAGATGCTCCGGGGGCTCGATGCGCTGGTCATCGATCTGCAGGATATCGGCGCGCGGATCTACACCTATATCTACACGATGGCCAATTGCCTGCGTGCGTGCGCCAAGCACGGCGTCACGGCGATCGTGTGCGACCGGCCCAATCCGATCGGAGGGGTTGCGGTGGAGGGCGCCCTGCTGGTGCCGGGGTTTGAGTCGTTCGTCGGCCAGTTTCCGATCCCGATGCGCCACGGCATGACGATCGGGGAGCTGGCGCGACTCTTCAACGACGCGTTCGCGATCGGTGCACCGCTCGAGGTGGTGGCGATGGAGGGTTGGTCGCGGCCGCTCTTTGCCGACCAGACGGCGCTGCCGTGGGTGATGCCCTCGCCCAACATGCCGACGCTCGAGACCGCGGTCGCTTATCCGGGCACTGTGCTGTTTGAAGGGACGATGCTGTCGGAAGGCCGCGGGACGACCAGGCCCTTCGAGCTCGTGGGCGCGCCGTGGATCGACGCGGAGCGGTTCGCAGCGGCGATGAACGCGCTCGATCTACCCGGCGTGTTCTTCAGGCCGGCGGGCTTCGAGCCCACCTTCCAGAAACATGCGAAACAGACGTGCGGCGGCTGCCAGATTCATGTCACCGACCGCAATGCTTTCAAGCCGGTCCTGACGGGCGTTGCGCTGATCGACATGTTCCGCCGGCAGGATCCGGCGAAGTTCGCGTGGCGGCAGCCGCCGTATGAATACGAGCACGACAAGCTGCCGATCGATATCCTGGCCGGGTCTGACGTTTTGAGAACGCAGATCGAAGGCGGGACGCCGCTCGCGGAGATCGCGTCGAGCTGGCGCGAAGATGAGCAGGCGTTTGAGCGGCTGCGGCGGGCGTTCCTGCTCTATTGACAAGCCTCGGCGCGCGCCCGCACGGAGCGACTCGGTTTTACGTCGAAGGCTGGTCAACCATCCGGCGCCTGACGACCGCGACGAACGCGAGAAGATCCTCCAGGCGATGCTCCAGCACGTCCCTCACGATCGCCAGATCGACCTCGTCGTAGCCGTGGACGAGCACGTTTCGAAAGCCCACCATGTTCCGCAGGGTCGAGGCGAGCGGCGCCGGGATCCATCCGTCTCGCTCGAGCATCGCAAAGAGGTCTCGACTCGTGCGCGGCTCCCCGAGGCGCCGATCGGACACGATGTGCGACGCGACATCGAGGGCCGCCTGGATCGCGATCTGGAGCGTATGCTCGACGAACCGCTCCTCCCGGATGTCGTGGCCGAGGACGTCTGGACGTGCAAGACGCCGGAGATCGGCCACGCAAGTTTCGATCAGCGCCAGTTTCTTGGCGAGCAGCTCGGGGTCGGTCACCGCTCGACCTCGCGCGGGGCACGATAGGCTCGAAGGATGGGCTCGAGGTCGAACGCCTCGTTCCTCGTTCGCACTTCGAATCGGATGCGCGCCGCACGATCGCCTTCGAACACGAGGAGACCGTCCCGCAGCACGCGCGCGCGCAGATCCACTGGGGCGTTATTTAACGACACGAGGTCCACGCGGCCGCCGAGATGCCGCTCGAGGTCGCCTTCCAGGCCGTACGGCTGAGCGTCGAACGTGGACGCCGGCGGATCCGCGAAGAGCACGCCGACATCGATGTCGCTGCCGCTGGTGGCCTCCTCACGGGCCACCGAACCGAACAGATACACGGCCGACGCGCCGTGTGCGTCGGCGTCGAAGAAGCTCGCGAGACGACGCGCGGTGTCATGAGTCACGTTCGGCGCGATTATATCGCCCGCGCAGACGATCGGCGTCCGCGACCGCCACGACTCTCGCGAGGTCGGATGTGCTGAGGAATCACATCGAGGGGGACGCCGATCGACGAAGTCTCAGCCGGCTCACGGCGAGCTCTTCAAATGCAGACCGCCGAGCGCGATGTCGAGGCCGATCGCTAGGCGTTCAGGCGCGTACGCATCGACGTCGCGGAATCGATAGGCTGCCGATTCATGTTCTCGCGGGGCCAGGTGTGCTCAGACGACAAATTGAAGGCGGGCGCCGCTCGGCGAGACCGCCTATGAAGCAGAACCGCCAGCGTTCCGCTTCGCAGACCGCCTGAAGATCCGCCGCCGCGCGGATGACCGTCCATGTTGCGGCTGTTGCCGTCGCTGTCTTCTTCGGCCCATAAGGCAGAGCACTGCCGTCCAAATCAATCTATGACCGCGTCTTGGCGATGCCTGGGGCCTTCATTTCCTGTGGAGTCGATGGGGACAGGTGATGTTTGGTGAGGTGGGCCTTGAGCAGCCCGAACGCGTCCTCGGGCGTGTTCGCGCGCTGGAGCAGCTCCAGGTCGCGCTCGCCGATCGCGCCCCACTCCGCCATCGGCTGCAGGGTGAGGATCTGATCCCAGTAGTCGGTGCCGTAGAGGATGATCTGGATCTGCTTCTCGAGCTTCTCGGTCTGCATCAGCGTGAGGATCTCGAACATCTCGTCGAGCGTGCCGAATCCGCCCGGAAAGACCACCAGCGACTTGGCGAGGTACGACAACCAGAACTTCCGCATGAAGAAGTAGTGGAACTCGAACTGCAGCCCGGGCGTGATGTAGCGGTTGGCCCCCTGCTCGTAGGGCAGCTTGATGTTCAACCCGATGCTCTTGCCGCCCGCTTCCGTGGCGCCGCGGTTGGCCGCCTCCATGATTCCCGGGCCCCC